>JAFDWO010000081.1 GCA_018268415.1 Actinomycetota bacterium
CCCCAGCCCCAGCCCCAGCCCCAGCCCCAGCCCCAGCCCCAGCCCCAGCCCCAGCCCCAGCCCCAGCCCCAGCCCCAGCCCCAGCCCCAGCCCCAGCCCCAGCCCTTCCCCGGGGCGCGGGTTTCGGGCGGCCACGTCCCTTCGGGACGACGGGGGCGGGCGGCCCATCGGCTGGCCGGCCACAGCTTTCTCCAGTACGCAGCCTGCGATGCCGGCCGGGGCTCGAGGCGGCGGCCCGCCGAGCCTGCCACCGGCGTCGCTCAGTCGGCGCCCCAGCGCTGCGCCGGTCCTCCCGCGGACATGCCGCCGTCGACCAGGAGGGTCTCGCCGGTGACGAAGGAGGCCGCATCGGAGGCGAGGAAGCAGATCGCCTCGGCGGGCTCCTCCGGCGCGGCGGCGCGGCCGAGGGGGACGTCGCCGCTGAAGTCCTCGGTGCCGATCATCCGGGTCGCCGTGGGACCGGGGAGGACGGCGTTGACCCGGACGCCGGCGGTGGCGCCCTCGAGCGCCGCCACCCGGGTCAGGGAGACCACCGCCTCCTTCGAGGCGCTGTAGGCGCCGAGGCCGGGAAGCGGTCGCACCGCGGTGACCGAGGAGACGTTGACGATCGCGCCGCCGCCGCCGGCCGCCAGGTGGGGCATCGCGTACTTCATCCCGAGGAAGACACCGCGGACGTTGATCGCGAAGACGCGGTCGAAGGCGGCCGGGTCCTGGTCGGCGATCGCGGTCGGGACGCCGGTGGCGCCCGCGTTGTTGACGAGGACGTCGAGGCGCCCGAAGCGCTCGGCGGCGGCCACGACCATCGCCTCGACCTCCGCAGGGGACGTCACGTCGACCGTGCGCGCGACGATCTCGGCGCCGCTTCCGGCGAGTTCCGCGGCGGTCGCCTCGACGTCCTCGCGACGATCGGCGACCAGCACCGCCGCGCCGCGGACGGCGAGCGTCGCGGCGGTGGCACGGCCGATCCCGCCCGCGGCGCCGGTGACGATCGCGGCCCGTCCGGCGAAGGACGCGGCGCTCTCCCGGTCTCCCGCGCGGCTCATCGAGGCGACCCTAGGCGTGAGCGGCGGCCGTGGCCGGGGATCGTCTCGTACTGAGACGCGCCGGCGTCTCCCGCGCGGCTCATCGAGGCGACCCTAGGCGTGAGCGGCGGCCGTGGCCGGGGATCGTCTCGTACTGAGACGCGTCGGCGCCTCGATCCACGGCGATGCTTGCGGCGTTACCGCGAAGGAGGGATCGATGGAGCTTGCAGACAAAGTCGCGGTGGTGACCGCGGGAGGGTCGGGGATCGGCCGCGCGACCAGCCTGCGCTTCGCCGAGGAGGGCGCCGCCGTCGCCGTGGTCGACATCGACGGCGAGGCCGCCGCGGGAACGGTCGCGGCGATCGAGGCGGCCGGCGGCTCCGGCTCGGCCCACGCCGTCGACTGCTCCGACTCGACCGCGCTGAAGGACCTCTTCGAGGCGCTCGATCAGCGCTACGGGCGCCTCGACGTGCTCTTCAACCACGCCGGGATCCCCAACCCGCATGGGATCGCCGCGATCGAGGATGCCGACTTCGACCGCGCCGTCGGGGTCAACCTGCGCAGTGGCTTCTTCGCCACCCGTTACGCGCTGCCGCTGTTCCGCCGCACGGGAGAAGGGGGGACGATCGTCTTCACCGCCTCGACCGCGGGGATCGTCGCCTCGATGACGAGCCCGCTCTACGCGATGACGAAGCACGGCGTCGTCGGCCTCGTCCACTCGCTGTCCCAGGTGCTCGCCGAGGAGGGGATCCGGGTGAACGCCGTCTGCCCGGGGCCGGTGCGGACGCCGATGTTGCCCGGCTTCATGGGCAAGGGCCCCGAGGAGACCGACTGGGTTGCCGAGCACTACGGCAGCGACAACGCGCTCAAGCGGGTGGCGCAGCCGGAGGAGGTTGCCGAGGCGGTCCTCTTCCTCGCCGGCGAGCGCTCCAGCTACATCACCGGGGTGCCGCTCCCGGTCGACGCCGGGTTCCTCGCCAAGTGACCGCCGCCGCCCGGATCGCGGTCGAGGACCGGCTCGACCTGCTCGAGCTGCACGGCCGCCTCGCCGGCGCGATCGACTCCGGCGACGCCGCCGGCTGGGCGGCGCTCTTCACCGCGGACGGCTTCCTGCGGACCAGCCGCGGCACCGAGCTGCGCGGCCGCGAGGAGCTCACCCGTTTTGCCGCCGATTGGTTCGAGCGGTTCTCCGGCAGCTGTCGCCACCTGAGCTGGAACCACGTCTTCGAGGCCGACGGCGACGAGGTCACGGCAACCTGTTACGCGGCCCTCCTGCGCCGCGGAGACGGCGCGGTCACCATCGACTTCACCGCCTTCTACCGCGACCGCTACCGGCGTCTGCCCGAGGGCTGGCGGCTACACGAGCGCGTCGTCACGATCGACCCAACACCAACGGAGGGAGACTGAGATGACCGACGGTCCCGGCAGTGAGAACAACTGGGGGCGCTGGGGCGAGGACGACGAGCGCGGTGCGCTCAACCTGCTCACTCCGGAGCGGGTCCTCGCGGCGCTCGGCGCGGCGAAGAGCGGCCGCATCTTCCCACTCGGCGTACCGATCCAGCGCAGCGGCGTGCCCAACGTCGACTACCGCGGGATCCCCCAGCGGCTGACCATGGTCAACCACGCCGACGAGCCGATGTTCGCCGACTTCGGCGGCACCCCCGGCACCGGCTGCAACGAGGACGTGCTGGTGATGGCCTCGCACACGACCACCCACATGGACGCCCTCTGCCACGTCTACCACGAGGGCGCCGTCTACAACGGGTTCGCCGCCGACGATTTCCCTCCCTATCTCGGCGCCCCGAGGTGTGGGATCGAGAAGTCGGGCGGCGTCGTCGCCCGCGGTGTCCTCATCGACGTCGCCGCCCACAAGGGGGTCGACTGGCTCGAGCCGGGCTACGTGGTCACGCTCGAGGACGTCGAAGGGGCGCTTGCCGCGCAGGGCACCGAGCTGCGGGCCGGCGACGCGATGATCGTCCGCACCGGCTGGCTCGAGTGGTTCTTCTCGACCGAAGAGATGTCCCTGGTGCAGCCGGGGATCGGTCTCGACGTCGCCCGCTATCTCGCCGAGCGGGACCCGGTCGTCGTCGGCGCCGACAACACCGCGGTCGAGTCCCAGCCCTTCGACCGCGACGAGTTCCTCGGCTGTCACGTCGAGCTGCTCCGCAACCGCGGCGTCCACCTCGTCGAGCACCTGAAGCTCGACGAGCTCTCGCGCGAGCAGATCTACGAGTTCGTCTTCATCGTCAGCCCGCTGCTGATCACCGGTGCCACCGCGAGCCCGGTCAGCCCGATCGCGATCGCCTGATGATCGAGATGACGGGGAAGGTCGTGGTGGTGGCGGCGGGCGGCTCGGGAATCGGCCGCGCGACCGCGCTGAAGCTTGGCGCCGCGGGCGCGGCGGTCGCGATCGTCGACCTCGACGGCGAGGCGGCGGCGGCGGTCGCGGCGGCGATCGAGGCCGCGGGGGGAAGCGCCTCCGGGCACGCCGCCGATTGTGCCGACCTCGCCCAGCTCGACCGCTTCGTCGCCGAAGTCGGCGAGCGCCACCCGCGGGTCGACGGCTTCCTCGGCAACGTCGGCATGCCGAACCCGCACGGGATCGACGGGATCACCGAGGAGCAGTGGCAGAAGACCAACGACGTCAACCTGAAGAGCAACTTCTTCCTCACCCAGAAGCTCCTGCCGCTGATGCGGGCCTCGGGCCAGGGCGGCGCGATCGTCTTCACCGCCTCCGCCGCCGGCCTCGTCGCCTCGCGGACGACGCCGCTCTACACGATGACCAAGGCCGGGCTGATCGGCCTCGCCAAGTCGCTCGCCGTCCACCTTGCCGACGAGGGGATCCGGGTCAACGCCGTCTGTCCGGGCCCGGTGCGGACGCCGATGCTCCCCGGCTTCATGGAAAGGGGGGAGGAGGCGACCGACGAGGTGGCCGAGCTCTACTCCTCGCGGGTGCCGCTCGGGCGGGTGGCCGCGGCCGAGGAGGTCGCCGACGCGATCGTCTACCTGCTCTCCGACCTCGCCGGCTACGTCACCGGCGTCCCCTTCCCGGTCGACGGCGGCTACGTCGCCCAGTGAGCGGCGTTCCGAACTGAGACAGCACAGAGCGTCGCCGCCCGGCGACGATCGTCGCATGGCGAACGACACCCCCAGCAACGGCAGGCCTCCCCGCAACTCACCGACCGGCGCCGACCTCGACGTCGCCGCGGTCCGCGACAAATACGCGCGCGAGCGCGACAAGCGGGTGCGCGCCGAGGGCACCGACCAGTTCAACTTCGCCGAGGGCCGTTACGCCCACTTCGACGACGATCCCTGGGCCGGCCCGCCGGCTCCCCGCGAGCCGGTCGCGGCGGAGTTCGACCTGCTGATCATCGGCGCCGGGCTCGGCGGTCTGATCACCGCGATCACCGCCCTCGACGCCGGGATCGAGGACTTCCGCATGGTCGATATCACCGCCGACTTCGGCGGCACCTGGTACTGGAACCGTTACCCCGGCATCCGCTGTGACGTCGAGTCCTACATCTACCTGCCCTACCTCGAGCGGACCGGCCACATGCCGACCGAACGGTACGTGCGCGGTGACGAGATCCTCGGCTACTGCCAGACCCTCGCCAAGCAGTTCGGGCTCTACGACAAGGCGCTCTTCCAGACCAAGGTCGAGGCGGTCGAGTGGGACGGGGAGGCCTCGCGCTGGAACGTCGTGACCAACCGCGGCGACCGCCTGGCGCCCCGCTTCCTGGTCACCCAGAGCGGCATCTTCAGTCGTCCGCAGCTGCCCGGCATCCCCGGGATCGAGGACTTCGAGGGGAAGATCTTCCACAGCTCCCGCTGGGACTACGAGTACACCGGTGGGGACCTGCACGGCGGGATGTCGAACCTCGCCGACAAGCGCGTCGGCATCGTCGGCACGGGCGCGACCGGCCTCCAGGTGGTCCCCGAGCTGGCGCGCGACGCGGGCTCGCTGACCGTCTTCCAGCGCACCCCGACCGCGGTGAACGTCCGCGACAACGGGCCGACCGATCGCGAGTGGTTCGAGTCGCAGCCCGCGGGCTGGCAGCGGGCGCGCGAGGTCAGCTTCAACCAGATCGGCAACGGTGAGAACGTCGACTGCCCGATCGAAGACGGATGGGCGCGCTTCTTCTACACGCTGATCGACGCGGTCGAGCGGCTGCCCGAGGACCGACGCACCGACATCGAAGCGGTCGCCGCCGCCCAGGAACAGGCCGACTTCGGCTACAACGAGGTGCTCCGCGAGCGGGTCGACAACACCGTCCGTGACGCCGAGAAGGCCGCGCTCCTGAAGGCCTACTACCGGACCCTCTGCAAGCGGCCCGGCTTCTCCGACGATTACCTGCCCGCCTTCGACCAGGACAACGTCACCCTCGTCGACGTCAGCACCGGGATCGAGCGGATCACCCCCGGCGGCGTCCAGGTCGACGGGACGGAGTACGAGCTCGACTGCCTCGTCTTCGCCACCGGCTTCGAGCTGGGGACGACCTGGGTCCACCAGGCGGGGTACGACATCCGCGGCCGCGGTGGTCGGGCGCTCTCCGACAAGTGGGCGCGCGGGCTCCGCACCTACCACGGCCTCTTCAGCGAGGGCTTCCCCAACGTCTTCTTCCTCGGCCTGACCCAGACCGGGACGACGATCAGCGTCCCCCACATGCTGCAGGAGCAGGCGACGCATCTGACCTTCGTGATCGCCCACGCGCTCGCCAACGGCGTGAGTCAGGTCGAGGCGACGGAGGCCGCGGAGGCCGCCTGGCAGGAGACGATCGGCGCCGTCAACGAGGCGCGCCGGCCGTTCCAGGAAGCTTGCACGCCGGGTTACTTCAACGCCGAGGGCAAACCGAACGATCGCCGCAGCGCGATCGGCTCGGGCATCTTCTTCCCCTCGACCCAGTTCTTCACCGACTGGGAGTCCTGGCGCCAGGCCGGTGAGTTCGAGGGCCTGGTGCTCCGTTGAGCCCGCTCCGGGGCTGAGACCGAGTCCACCGCCGGGCGTCCGGAGCCGCATCGAGCCGGCGTGCCTCCCTTGCGGAACCGAACGGCCGGTAGGTATAGTGGGGCCGGGTTTCACCAAGGAGAGGAGCAAGATGTCCAATCTTCGTGAGGGCGTCTCCGGGATGCGCCCGGAGATTCGGCGATCGTGGGAGCGCTCGTCACTGTGCGGTCTCGAACCGGCGAGCGTGATCGATCTTCCCTACGAGCCCGACCTGCAGGCGGAGGAGCGCTTCCTGCGCGCCGCCGGGCCGGTGCTCGACCACGTCGGGGACTTCCTCGACGGCGCGTCGACCTCGGCGGTCCTGACCGACGGCCGCGGGCGCGTCCTGCGGCGCCGCTGTCCCGACCTGGCCCTCACCCGCATCCTCGACTCGACCCAGAGCGCCCCCGGCTTCACCTGGAGCGAGGAGTACTCCGGCACGACCGCGGTCAGCCTCTCGATCGAGGAGCGGATGCCGGCGATGGTCAGCGCCGGCGAACACTTCCTGGAGGCGCTGCGCCACCTGGTCTGCGCCGCCGCCCCGGTGGTCCATCCGGTGACCCGGCGGCTGCAGGGAGTGATCGACGTGACCGCCGAAAACCGCGAGGCGAGCGCCCACATGATGCCGGTCGTGCTGCAGGCGGCACGGGCGATCCAGGAGCGCCTCTTCGAAGACTCCTCGATCACCGAGCGGGCGCTGCTCGCCCACTTCCTCGGCATCTCCGGCGGCGCCCGGCCGATCGTCGTCCTCGGCCGGCGGGTCGAGCTGGCGACCCCGCCGGCGGCGCGGCTCCTCGGGATCGACGATCGCACCTTGCTCTGGGATCACGCCTCGCGCACGCTCGCCTCGGGGCGGGTCGTCAGCGAAGCGCTCACCCTCGCCGACGGTCGCCGCCTGAACGCGACCTTCACGCCGATCGAGGCCGAGGGCCGCAACGTCGGCGTCGCGGTCGAGATCGTTCCGTTGGAGCAACGCGCGCCGATCTCCCCGCCGCCTGCGCCCGCGGGGGCGACGCCGACCCCGCGCCAGGAGACCTCCTTCCTCGGCCGCAGCTCCTCCTCCGACTACCTGCGCGTGCAGGTCGAGACCCTGCGCGGCGAGCTGATGCCGATCCTGATCAGCGGCGAGCCGGGGGTCGGGAAGCTGGCGCTGGCCCGCGGCCTCGCCGGGCCGGGGATGGAGTGCGTCCTGTTCGACGCCGCGCGGACCGACGACGAGAGCGAGGCGGCGCTCCTCCGTGACGTCGCCAACGTCGCCGGCAGCCCCGGCAAGACGGTGATCGTGCGGCGCGTCGGCTGCCTCTCGGCGCGGGCGATCCAGGCGCTCTCCTCGATCGCCGGCGATGCCGAAGAAAGCGGTTCCCGGTTGGTCGCCACCCTGATCACCGCGCGCGATCGCGACGAGGAGGGGCCGGCGGGGATGGCCGAGTCCTTCGGCCTGCAGTTGGTCGTGCCGCCGCTGCGCGAGCGGCCCGACGACATCCTCGACCTCGTCCCCTACATGGTCCGCCGGCGCGGCGCCGGCGTCCACTTCTCCTCGGCCGCGATCCAGGCGCTGATGCGCTCCGACTGGCCCGGCAACGCGCGCGAGCTCGACGCCCTGGTGCGGATGCTCCTGACCCGCAAGCGAACCACCGACGTCGTGCTCACCGACCTTCCCGCCAACTACCGCGAAGGCAGCCGCCGGCTGCGCCGGATCGAGCAGGTCGAGCGCGCGGCGATCGTGCGGGCGCTGACCGAGGCCGACGGCAACAAGACGCGGGCGGCCGAGCTGCTGGAAATCGGCAGGGCGACCCTGTACCGCAAGATTCGCTCCTACGGCCTCGACCTCGACGCCACCACCGGGTAGGCGCTCCGGGTCCTCAGGAGGCGTGGCGCTCGTCGATCTTGAAGTGATCGCCGATCGCGGTCAGGTAGTCGACTTCGATCACTTTCTCGGTGAACGTCCACCCCTTGTCGGTGCGGGCGAAGGAGTCCGCATAACGGCCGCAGACGACGATCTGGATCGGCTGGCTCGGCGTCGCCTGGAGGACGGTGAAGTAGCAGCGTCCGGTTGCGCTCTCGCCGTCGGGCGCGATGTCGACGACGTGGTTCGTGATCAGGTGGCGGGTGCGGGGGTCGTCGTCGTAGGTGACGACCTGCTTCGCGTAGAAGCTCTCCACCGCGGTCGCGCCGCGGATCGGCTCGGCGTTCATCCCGGCGGCGGCCATGCGCAGGTCGGCCTCGGCGAGCAGGGCGGCGACCCCGGCGAAGTCGCCGCGGTCGAGGCGGAAGGTGTACTCGTAGGTGAGGGCGCGGATCGCCTCGTGGTCGGACATGGGCAGGACCCTCGCAGCGGCCGACGTCTGCCCGGTGTATCGGCTTGAGACAGCCGGGCGGGTCGACGACGACCGAAGATGGAGCCGTCCACTCGGAGGAGGAGATGAGATGGTCGTGCCGCCTGTGAAATTCGGGGTCTTCTACGACTTCCGCAACCCCGCCCAGTTCCGCCAGGACTGGACCGAGCGTTACCGCCAGATCTTCGACCAGATCGACTGGGTCGAGAGCGGCTCGAACTTCGACGGCGTCTCGGTCTCCGAGCACCACTTCGTCGACGATGGCTACACCCCGTCGGTCCTCGCCTTGGCGACGGGGATCGCGGCCCGCACCGAGCGGGTGACGATCGCCACCAACATCATCCAGCTCCCGCTTCACAATCCCCTGCGGGTCGCCGAGGACTCCCTCACCGTCGATGCGCTCTCGGGTGGGCGCTTCCGCCTCGGGGTCGCCATCGGCTACCGCGATCTCGAGTTCGCGGGCTTCGAAACCACCACCCGCCACCGCGCCGAGCGGATGGAGGAGGCGATCGAGATCCTCCGCGGCGCGTTCTCCGGCGAGCCGTTCGCCCACGCGGGCAGGCACTGGTCCTTCCCCGAGCTGAGGGTGACGCCGCTGCCCGTCCGCGAGGGCGGGCCGCCGATCTGGATGGGCGGCACCGCGCCCCGCGCACTCGAGCGTGCGGCAAGGATCGGGGACGGCTTCATGGCCTCTGTCAACGACGAGGTGATCGGCTTTCGCGAGGCCTGTGAGCGCCTCGATACGCCGCCCGCGCGGCGCGGCACGATGCGCACCGCCTGGGCGATCGTCTCCCCGGACCCCGAGCGCGCCCTCCACGACCTCGGCCCCTACATGCTGCACCAGGTCAACAACTACATCGACTTCGGCTTCCTCAAGGTCCCCTACTTCGAGGACCCGCAGGTGCTGGTCGACCAGGGCTTCTACGCTCTGGTCGACGCACCCGGCGCGATCTCCCAATTCAAGGAGGCCGCGGCCGCCGGGGTGGAAGAGATCCACCTCTTCGCCCAGCTGCCGGGGGAGCCGGTCGACTCAGGGTCCGAGCGCCTCCGCTACGTGTCCGAGAACGTCATTCCAGCCTTCTCGCCCTAGGTGGTCGAGCACGGGTCGAGACCGCGTCATCGACCGCCCCGCCGCGTCGCCTTGGCGTTCTTCCTCGCGCCGCCGCGCTTGCGCCGTCGCTCCTCCAGCGTGCTGCGGACGATGCCGCCGACGACGATCACCACCGGGATCACGTAGAAGACCCACGACCAGTGCCCGAGGTGTGCGAGCGGGATCATCATGCGTTCGACACCGAGAGCAGGTAGAGCCCGAAGCAGGTCAGGGCCACCATCACGGCGAGCATCCAGTACTGCGAGCGGCTCGCGTCGCGATAGTCGCGCCAGTAGACGAGGGCGCGGTCGTGGGCCAGGGTGAGGCCGAGCACGTGGCCGACGATCAGCGCCGCGACCTGCACATACCAGATCGTCCGCGCGCTGAGGGCGGCGTAATCGATGCCACCCCCGGCGGTGCCGAAGAGGTCGGTGGTCCCGGTTCCGAGCGGGTCCGACAGCAGGTAGGTGAACTGTGCCTGCTCCTGGAAGAAGAAGAGGCTGAAGTAGTGGGCCAGCAGGTAGGCGAAGGCGATCGGGATCAGCGTGTGGGCGAAGCCCGAGCGCAGCGCGGCGAAGGAGCGCCCGCCGCCGATCGAGCGCATGCCCCACACGCCGATCAGGTAGACGCCGGCGATCCCGGCGAGCGTGAGCGCGAGGAAGATCGTGTCGGTGAGGCGGAGGGCGGCGACCGCCCCGAGGCCCGCGTCGAGCAGCGATTCGTCGAGCGCTTCGATGCCGCCCTTGAACGCGCCCTCCTGTGCCCCGTCGAAGCTGGTCGTGCCGATCGAGGCGACGACGACGGCGAGCGAGCCGGGGAGGGTCGCCCAGTGCGCCGCCGCCGCCGCCGGGCGACGCACGCCGAGCGTCCCCTCGCGCGCCTCGAGGACGCCGAGCTGGGAGAACATCCCGAAGTAGACCGAGAAGACCTCGCCGCGCGCGCACCAGACCTCGGTGCCGAAGAGCGCCATCATCCCCAGCGTGTAGCCGCTGTAGACGAGCGCCGCCACCGCGACGGTGTGGGGAGAGAGGCCGGCGCCGGTGACGCCGCCGACCCCGTAGACGACCTCGAGCCAGACGAAGGCGACGAGGCCGACCGCGGCCGGCCAGCGGCCGAGGCGCTCCGGATAGCGGAGGTGGCGGGGCGCCCACCCGCTCAGCTCCACCGCGCAGGCGCCCGCCGCCCGTCCCACGGCGCGCCAGGGATTGAACGGCCGGAAGATGTCCCCGCAGACGACGCTCAGCGCCGGGAACCCGAGCCAGACGGTGACGAAGAAGAAGGTCAGCGCCAGGTTGCGTTCCGGTGCGTCGGTCCCGCGCAGGCCGGCGTAGACGGCGACCGCGAGGAGGCCGACGCCGACGGCCCCGCAGAGCGCCTGCACCGGCAGGGAGACGGCGGCGCGCGCGACCCGCCAAGGGATCGCGCGCCAGTGCTCGTCCTCGAGGCGCGGCCTCCGCCAGGCGAGCGCGAGGGCGAAGAAGGAGACGATCAACGCCCCCGACGCCGCCCAGGCGAAGAGCCACGCCGGGATCGGCAGGTCGCTGCGGGCGACCAGCGCGTGGGCTTCGGGGAGGGACGGCAGGGGGATCATGGGTTGACCGTGAGCGCGGCGATCTGGGTCGCCCGTTCCTCCAGCTCCACCTCGAAGACCCCTTCGAGGTCCGCGGTGAAGTCGAAGGTCACGCTGCCGCCGGCCTCGACGTCCTTGCCGATGTCGTAGCCGTGCAGGTGGATCTCTTCGGCGCTGTCGGAGGTGACGCGGAACCGGGCGCGCTCGCCCTTCTGGTAGGTCAGCTCGGCGACGCCGCCGACCGGCTCCCCGGCGCGCACGACGATCGTCGGGACCGCGGGCGCCTTCGGCTTCTGTGGCGCTGCCGGGGTGTCGGTGGCGGTGTCGCCGGACGTCTTCGACTGCTTCTCGGTGGCTTCGCGCGCCGTCGTGGCGCCGCCTTCCTGTTCGTCTTCACCGGGATCCGACTTGAGGACGATCCCGACGATCACGGCGATCGCCGCGACGACGCCGAGGGCCGCCAACGCGACCCGCCGATCGGGCTTGCTCATCTCGTTGCTCCTTCGTTCCGGCGCGGGCCGTGGGCCCGCGCGCAGGCATGCGCCATCGCCCGGGAGGCGGTGGCTCTCAGCTGGTCAGCTCAGGAGGCGAGGGGAGGCGGCCGCTGGGCGAGGCCGCAGGCGATCGGGGAGAGCCTGCGACCGAGGCGCGGCGGCGCGCCCGGCAGGGCCACGCGCTGCGGGGCCCGGGCGGTGGGCGGGTCGTCGGCCGGCGCGACGAGCGACCCGATCGCCTCGATGCCGCGGTCCAGCAGCGCCGCGAGCACGCCGAAGAGGGCCGCCAGCGGCAGCGCGGTCCAGCCGCCGCCGGCGAAGATCGCGGCGAGGCCGGCGGCGTGGCCCGCGAAGAGGGCGCCCTCGGCGAGCTCCTGACAGCAGAAGACGGCGGCGATCCCGAACGCGTAGGAGGTCGCCTTCAGTCGCCGTTCCGCCCGCGGCGAGGAGTTCCCGCCGAGCAGGCGGCGGACCATCCGCGCGGTCAGGATCGCGAGGCCGAACCCGAGCAGCAGCGGGACGAGATGGGTCAGGTAGCCGTGCCCCTGTCCGGCCAGCTCGTTGCCCGCGTCGCCGCCGTAGGCGAAGACGTAACGGAGCTGGTGGACGGCGAAGGCTCCGAGGGCGATCAGCGAGGCCGACTGGGCCCGCGGGCCGGTGAGGGCGCGCATGCTCACGTCCGCCAGTCTAGACGCGCCCGGCGCCGCCGAAGGCGAGGCGGACGACGACCGAGAGGCCCTGAGGGGGCCCCGGCCAGGCGTCCGCGAGCCGCTCCGGCGTCGAGCCGCGGAGGACGGCGCGGAGAACGAGCGCCGTCAGGATCGCGTCGTCGAGCTGGCCCGCGACCGGGATGAAGTCCGGCACGAGATCGATGGGCGAGACGAGGTAGGCGAGGAGCCCGACGAGAAGGACCTTGCGCCCGCGCGGCACGGCCGGGTCGACGAGGAGTCGCCGGACGAGGACTGCGCAATCGGGGATGAAGCGGGCGAGGGCGCGGGCGTCGCCTCGTCGACCGGCCACCACCAGGGACAGGACCGCGAGCAGGTAGAGGACGAGGCAGGCGGCGAGGGAGATGACGATCCAGCGCATCAAGGCGAGTTTGCCGCAGAGGGGATCGGAGCGCCGCCCGATCCGGGGCCTGGGTAGCGGCATGAGACACCCTGTGGCCGTCGAGTCGGTGCGACAATCGCCGGGATGGGCGAGACCAACGTCGAGCTTGCGCGTCGCGGCTACGAGGCCGTCTCGCGCGGGGAACTGGAGCCGATCGCCGACCTCCTTGCCGACGACGTCCGGTGGCACGGCGGCGATCCCTCCGCGCCCGGCGCCTGCGACGGGCGCGCCCAGGTGCTGGCGCGCATGCGCGCCGCGATCAAGGGGGGCGCCGTCGGTGAGCTGGTCGACGTGATCGACGCCGGCGAGCGGGTCGTCGTCATCATGCGGCCCGTGGCGGAGGATGAGGGGGCGGAGGCGGCGCCCGTCGCCAACCTGTCCACCTTTCGCGACGGCAAGGTGGTCGAGATGATCCACTACCCGGACCCCGCCGAGGCGCTCGCCGCCGCCGGGCTCGGGTAGGTGCCCTCCGTCCTCTGGATCGTCCAGCTGTTCCTTATGGTACCCAGGGCACCATAAGGAACAGCTGGACGCGTGGGACTAACGGCGGCCGAGGCCGAGGTAGGCGAGGGCGCCGACCGCGTTCAAACTGACGAGGCGCCAGAGGAGCTTGCTGCCGCGAACCTGGTCGGGCGGGCGGAGGTGGAGGTCGCGCTCGGCGAAGCCGACGATTGCGAGGGAGGCGAGGAAGACCATCCCGATCACGCCCTTTTCAGCCGGCGAACGGTCGCCGAACCGCTTCTTCTGCGTCACTCCCGACTCCTTGCAGCGGCGCCTGTGGCGCCCAGGTATCGACCCGGAAAGGTTACGCCGCGGCGCGAGATCGGGGGATCGGCGAAGCCGGTCGGTTGGGCGTTCCTCGCCGAGAGGCGGCCATCGGCGCCATCGAGACCGCCATCCGCGTCATCCGATTCGAGTGCGATCTGGCTCAGGCGTATCGAGTCAGCAGGGTGCGGATCGCGTTGCTGCCACGCTCGACCAGCCCTGGTGACGGCTTCCCCGCTGGTAGCTCGACCACGAAGGCCGTGGTGCGGGGCAGTCGATGGTCCTGCCAGCCGGCCGCGCTTCCCGGATAGCGCGTCAGGCGATGCAGAGGCAGGTGGATCAGATGGGCGAAGGACGCCTCGATCCGCCGGCTGCCGCCCGATTCGTCGACCAGGGCGAGCGGCTGATGGAACCAGATCGTGATGCGCGGTCGCCGGCGCAGGATCAATGAGTCGGCGAGGCGGGATTCGGGCTCCGAGAGGGGGTGTGGCCCGGAGTACTGCGGGCCGCCGCGGCGTTCGAGGGGCCGCCAGTGCCAGGGGAAGTTGCGGTTCAGGTCGACCCCGCGCGCGTTCTGTCGGGTGCCGGCCGCGACGCCGTCCGGGTTCAGGTCCGGGATCGCGATGATCAGCCCCGCTCGCGGCGGCGGATCGCTGATCAGGTCGCGGGCGATCGCGATGCCCGCGGGCTCGTTGCCGTGGATCGCGCCGACGACCAGAAGGGGTCGCGGCGCATCCGGGTCGCCCAGCAGGAAGGCGTCGATCCGCCGTCCCCGCACCGATCTGCCGAGGGCGATCCGGCGACGGACCGCCGCCTCGCGTGCGAGGGGCGGCACGGCAGCCGTCGCGCTCCGAGTCCGGTCCCCGCCGACGCCGACCTGCCACAGCGCGAGCGCGATGCCGAGGCACGACGCGGCGATCCCCAGCGCGACGGTGAGTGCCAGGCGGCCCCCGAAGCCACGCTTCTCGTTCATCTCTCAATCGTTGGCCGGGCAGATAAACGCAGCGTGAGGCGGCCCGCGGCAGCGGCGAGCCGCTCGCTACTCAGCGCGCCGTCGCGAAGAGGGGCAGGCGATCGAAGCCCCTGACGGCTGAGGTCGAGTAGCGGACGACCGGTCCGTCGAGCTCGAGCCTGGATGCTTTGGTGGCGAGGGCACGGAAGATCGCGGCGCCCTCGAGGCGGCCGATGTGCTCGCCGATGCAGCGGTGCACGCCCGCGCCCCAGCCGAGGTGCTTCGACTTGTTGTCGCGCAGGATGTCGAACCGGCCCGGATCCGGGAACACGCACTCGTCGTGGTTCGCGGATCCCCACAGGGTCATCACCCGACTGTCCTTCGGCAGGACCGTACCGGACATTTCCACGTCGTCGAGGACGAGCCGGTACACACAGTGCGCCGGGGAGCCGAAGCGAACGGCCTCGTCCACCGTCTCGGTGGCGAGGCGGTCCGGGTCGGCCTTCAGCAACTCGAACTGGTCGGGATTCTCGGCGAGCGCGAGGGCGCCGTGACACATCATGTCCGCGGTGTTGGCGAGGCCGGCGGCAAGGATCGCGGTCGCCAGCTCGGTGATCTGGTACTCGGTGTGACCGTAGGCGGAGGTGGCGATGAAGCCGTCGATCAGATCGGGAGGGTCGTTCGGCCCGGTCCGCCGCCGTTCCTCGAGCAGCTCGCCGAACCAGTCCATCGCCTCGACCAAGGTGGCCTTCAGGTCGACCAGATCGGAGTCACCCTCGCGGCGGTCGAGGTCCTCCATCACGCGTCGTGACCAGAGCGCGTAGCGCGGACGCATCGCGGGCGTGTCGGGGAGCCCCATCATCTCAGTCGTCATGGTCAGCACCAACGGCAGCGCGATCGAGCCCTTGAACTCCGTGTGGCCACCGGCGGCAAGCAGGTCGTCGACGAGGTCGTCGGCGATGGCCTGGGCGCGGGTCCGCCAGTGCCCAAGCACCTTGGGGCTGAAGAGGGGTTGCAGGGCACGCCGTGATCGCGTGTGGACCGGCGGGTCAACCTGCACCAGGATGTTCCCGGCGGGCAGGTCGCGGCGCACCCCCAGCCCCTGCTTGACGCTGAACCGGGTGTGGTCGGTGGTGACGGCCTTGACGTCGTCGTAGCGGGTGACCACCCAGGCGTCCTCGGCGGCGATCCGGCAGACGGGCGTGTGCGCGCGGAGCTCGGAATAGAAGGGGTACGGATCGACCTGTACCGCGGGGGACCAGGGATCGAAGACGAAGGCCGTGGTGCTCATCCGCCGACGACGTTATGCGGGTGCGGGCTCCGCGGATGTCGCGAAACGAGACACGGCCCGCGGCCACGCGGCGCGTCGGGCGTCAGGGTGAGACGGCGCCCGGCATCAGGCCGATGTTCCGCCGCGCCGCCCGTTCGGCAGTGTCGACGAATTCCTTGACGGCCCACCGGGAGTCGTCACGGCGGCGCGCCACGGCGATCACCGCCAACGGCGCGCCACGCAGCTCGATCGTGCGGGTGAGCGGATTGGGCTGGAGGCGACCGACGGTCCCGGGGGTGCTGACCACGAGGCCGTGGGTGGCGATCGCCAGCTGGACCTCCGGCACCGTCTCGACCGGGTCGACCGTCCTGTCGACGTTGGAGCCGCCACGGAGGCCGTCGAGCTGCCAGAAGTCCGACCAGTCGTCGGCGGCGGCGAGGGGCAGCGTCGGGTACCCGAGCACCTCGTCGACGTCGATGCTCTGCGCCCCGGCGATCTCGTGAAAGGCGCCGACGATGAGGGCGCGCGGCTCTTCGGCGATCGGGCTGACCACGAGGCGCGGGTCGGCGAGGGGGCCGACGTCGATCGGACCGCGCACCAGCATCACGTCCACCTGGCCGTCGACGAGCGGCGTCACCTGGTCGGCGAAGGACACCTCGCTGAACCTGATCGTCAGGTCCGGGCGAAGCTCGCGGTAGGCGTCCATGACCGGGGTCAGGAGCTCGCCTGCGCTGACGACGCCGGAGACCAGGCCGATCTGCAGGCGGTCGCCCGGCTGGGCGGCGACCCGACGGACGGCCTTCCGCGCCGCGTCGACCCGGTCGATGATCTGGCGGGCGTGCTGGATGAGCTCGGCGCCCTCCGGCGTGAGCTCGGTACCGGCCGGGGTGCTGACCACCAGCCGCACGCCGAGGTCGCCCTCCAGCAGGCGGATGCCCTGGGACACCGAGGGCTGGGCGATGTGGAGCTTCCGCGAGGCGGCGCGAATGCCCCCCTCTTCGGCGACCGCCAACAGGTAGGTCAGCCGGCGCAGGTTCATGCGGCCCGACCGGCAACCGTGAGCCCGGGAGAAAGGCAGTGCCTTGCAGGTGCAAGCCACCTGATGTCTAGTCGCCACCGCAGCCGGCCCATAGCGTTTCCCGGGGACGATGCTAGCGCAGAGAAGGAGAGGTTCATGACGGTGGAGACGGCGTTGACGGTACCCGAGGAGATCGCGCGATCGGTGATGTTGCCGGAGTCCTACGCCGACCTGGACGGGACCGTTCACCCGGCCTGCCGGTGGCTGCGCGAGAACCTGCCGGTCGGCCGCGCGGAAATCGACGGTTACGACCCGGTCTGGCTGATCGCACGCCACGCCGACATCAAAACCATCCTCGGGGACCAGGACCTCTTCCACAACGCCGACGTCAACATCCTGCTCTACCCGACGGCCGGCGAAGAGGGTCTCCGCGCCTTGAACGGGGGCAACACGAAGGTGCTCGAAAACCTCTCCTACATGGACCCGCCCGAGCACGCGACCTACCGGACCGCGATCGCCCCCGTGTTCTCGCCCGCCCGGGTCCGTCAGTTCGAAGCGCGCCTCAAGACCCTGGCGAAGGAACACGTCGATCGCTTCATCGAGGCGGAAGGGGACATCGACTTCGTCAGCGAGCTGTCGCGTGACTATCCGCTCAGCGCGGTCATGGAGCTGGCCGGCATCCCGCCCGAGGACTACCAGTACATGCTGCGCCTGACCCAGGACACCTTCGGCGGTGACGATCCGGACTGGAAGCGGGACGACGTACCGGAGTCACCGGAGGCCGCGGCCCGCCAGTGGCACGCCGCCGTGCAGGACTTCTACGAGTACTTCGAGGGCATCCGCTCGGATCGCACGGAGAGGCCACGCCTGGCCGACATGAGTACCGAAATAATCACCTCCCGCACCGCGGACGGTGCGCTGATGCCGGACCGGATCCAGAATCACCTGACCCTCACCCTGGCACTCGCCGGACATGACACCGTCAACTCGGCGATCAGCGGCTGCATGCACGGACTGCTCCAGTTTCCCGACCAGTTCGCGAAGGTGAAAGAGGATCCGTCCCTGATCCCGGGGCTCGTCGACGAGGGCCTGCGCTGGGCGACCCCGGCCAAGCACTTCATGCGCAACGCCAGTGAAGACGCCGACGTCCTCGGGGTGGAGATGAACGCGATGGATCGTGTGATGGCGCTCTTCGTCTCCGGCAACCGCGACGAGGAGGTGTTCGAGTCGCCCTACGACTTCGACGTTACCCGCAAGCCCAATCCGCACCTCTCCTTCAGCTACGGCCCGCATGTCTGCCTCGGCCAGCACGTCGCGAAACTCGAGATGCGGACCCTCTACGCGGAGCTGATCCCGCGCCTGCGGACCATCGAACCGGCCGGCGAGCCGACCTTGAAGCTCTCGAACTTCGTCAGCGGTCAGAAAACGCTGCCGATGCGCTTCGTTGCCGCCTGATCGCCCCGGCGTCACCTTGGCCACGGCCACGATCAGCCGCGATCGCCCGCGCCGGGTGGTCGTCATCGGCGCGGGACACGCCGGGACCGCCTTCGTCGACCTCCTGTTGCAGGCCGGTTTCGCCGGGCTGGTCGTCCTCCTCGGGAACGAGACCTCGCCGCCCTATCAGCGTCCGCCGCTGTCGAAGCGCCTGCTGAAGGCCGACATGGCCCAGCCGCTTCACGACGTCGACTATTACCGGCGGCAGGGGGTCGACCTGCGGCTGGGCGTCGCCGCCGAGGAAATCGATCCCTACCGGCGGGTCGTGCGCGGTGGCGGGGAGGAGTTTCCCTACGACCGGCTGGTGATCGCAACCGGCGCGGCGGCGCGGCGGCTGGAGATACCCGGGTCGGATCTCCCCTGGGTGCACACCCTGCGCAGCCTGGCGGACGCGGACCGCCTGGCGCGGTCGTTGCGCGAGGGTGGCCCCTTGGCGATAGTCGGCGGTGGGTGGATCGGGCTCGAGGTCGCCTCCTCGGCGCTGGAGGCCGGGATCGAGACGACGGTGATCGAGCGCGAGCCACGGCTCCTGGCCCGGGTGGCGAGCGAGCCCATCGCCGAGTTCCTCGCCCGCAGGCTGCAGGCGGCCGGCGCCGAGGTCCTCACCGGGAGCCAGGTGCGGGCGATCGAGTCGCCTCGCGGAGCGCCGGCCGGCAGCCTCCGGCTGGCGGATCGGATGGTCCCGGCGGCCGTCGCCGTCGTCGGTGTCGGCGCCAGGCCCCGGGTGACGTTGGCGCTGGAGGCGGGGCTCGAGTGCCGTGACGGGATCGTCGTCGACGAGCGGGCCCAGACGAGCGACCCCGACATCCTCGCGATCGGCGACGTCACCGTGCGGACCTCGAGTGGCGACGCCGGCGGCACCCGCCTGGAGAGCATTCCGAGCGCCACCGAGCAGGCCGCCCAGGCGGTGGCCTCGATCCTCGGTGCCGGGCCCCCCGCGGCCGAGGTTCCCTGGTTCTGGTCGGAACAGTCGAGCCTGCGGATCCAGATCGCGGGCCTGGCCCGGGTGACCGATCGCAGGATCGTACGCCAGGGCGAGCGGGCCGACCGCTTGGTCGTCCTCCACGTCCGCGACGGTCGCATCGCCGCCGTCGAGGCGATCAACTCGGTTGCGGACTTCCGTGCCGCGCGGGCCTTGATCGAGGCGGCGGAGGAGGTCGACGTCGACCTCGTCGCCGATATCTCGGTCCCGCTTCCGGGTCCCCCCGCCACGCCGAAGCCGATCACGATCCCCCCGGCCCCGGCGAGCGTCCCGCCGGTCGACCTCGGCGATCAGCGGCCCTCGCCGGGGATGGTGGGGGTCACCTACAGGCTTGCCGACGGGCTTGAGCAGCGCGTCGAGCTGACGCCGGGGATCTCGCTGATGGAGGGGCTCCGCCGCGAGAACGTCCCCGGGATCGTCGCCGAATGCGGCGGGACCTGTGCCTGCGCGACCTGCCACGTACTGGTCGAGCCGCGGTGGCTCGCCCGCCTCGAGGCTCCCTACCCCGAGGAGGAGGAGCTGCTGGAGACCATGCCGGCCCGCGAGGAGAGCTCGCGCCTCAGTTGCCAGATCCTGCTCGGCGAGGAGCTGGATGGCCTGGTTGTCCGCCTGCCCGGCGGTTCATGAGCCCTGGCTGTCCCGAATCGCGACATCCGTCGCGGCTGCCTGCGCCTAGCGTGATCGCCGCCCGATGCAGCACAACCCCGACATCGCGATGCTCGCCTGGGAGCCCCTCTTCGTGCTCGACCTGGCGGTCGATTACGAGCGGGCGCTGCACGTCGGCGCCACCGCCGCGGGCCGTCGTTCGCTGTTCCCGGTGACCGGCGGGACGTTCGTCGGGCCGCGGCTGCGCGGCGTGGTGGAGCCGGGCGGCATGGACTGGGTGCGTTGGCGCGAGGACGGCGTGATGCTGATCGACGTGCGGCTCGTGCTGCGGACCGACGACGGCGCCCTGATCGCGATGACCTACGAAGGCATGACCCACGCCGAGGCCGAGGTGCTCGAGCGGTTTCGCCGGCGCGAGCACTATGAGTTCGGTGAGGCCTACTCGAGGGTGACGCCCCGCTTCGAGACCGGGGACGCGCGGTACGCGTGGCTGAACCGCCTCCTCGCCGTCGCCAACGGCATGCGCACCACCGGCGACGGGCCCGTCTACCACGTCTTCGCGATCACCTGAGCGGCCGCCCGGGCGAAGTGGAGCGGATAGCCGACAACTTCTTCGTCGAGGTCGGGTTCCACGGCTCGAACAATTCGGTGCTCAGGGTCGGTGGGCGCCTGGTCCTCTTCGACGCCCCGCAGCTGCCCCGCGACGCGCAGCGCTGGCGGCGGGAGGTCGAGGCGCTCGGCCGGGTCGACTATCTGGTCAACACCGACCACCATCCTGACCACACGGTCGGCAACCGCTGGCTGCCGGGGACCGTCGTCGCCCACGCCCGGACGCGGCAGCGGCTGGCCCGACCGGAGGTCGGCGTCGATTACCTGCGCGAGCTGTTCGGCGTGATCGGCCCGGACTCGGTCCCCGACCTCGACGATTATGCGCCGCGCCTGCCGGAGGTGACGTTCGAGGACGAGCTGACCCTGTGGATCGAGGACGCCGAGGTGAGGCTGATGCACGCGCCCGGTCACACCGAGAACACCGTGATGGCGTACCTGCCCGACTCGCGGATCCTCGTCGCCGGCGACAACGTCTGCGAGGCGAGCCTCCCCGCGTTCCAGGACGCGAACGTCGTGCGGCTCTTCGACGCCCTGGACCTGGCCGCGTCCCTGCCCTTCGAGCGGCTCGTCCCCGGCCACGGCGCGGTCGTCGGGCCCGAGGGCCTCGACCGCTTCCGCACCGAGCTCCGGGCCTTGGTCGGGGCGGTGGGGGAGGCGATGGACGCCGGCCGCTCGCGCGCCGAGTGCGCCGCCACGCTCCGCTACGAGGACCGGATCCACCGCGACCTCCCGGCCGGCGCGGACTACCCGCCGGCGCTGGTCGAGGCCTTCCAGCGCGCCTCGATCGAGACCATCTTCGATCAGATCGCCGCCGACCCCGCGGTCCGCGGGCGCTGAGCGTCGCGCCACGGCTCTTGCCAGGACGGTGCGCCAGATGGTTGATCGCCCGGGTCCGGGGCGGGGCGGCGTCCGGGGCGGGCGCGGCGCGGGCGCGCCCTCGGCCGAGGCGGCCGTCCGAGGTACGTCCCGACCTCAGGCCTCCCTCCCGTCCGAGATGCCGCGCGACCCGCGCCCCCTGCACCCGTCCGAGCTGCGCCGCGGGGCGCGTGGCGGCCCGACCCCGACCTCCCCACCCGTCCGAGATGCGTCCCGGGCGCCTCATGGCGCTCCTGGCAGGCTGTGAGCGCCATGAGGCGCCCGGGACGGGAGGGGGTCGTGGGGAAGACGGGTACAGGGACGGGAGGGGGTCGTGAAAAAGACGACACAGGGATGAGGGGAGAGGCAGGGACGGGAGGGGGTCGTGAAAAAGGCGGGACAGGGATGGCACGAGATCGGACTTACGTGACGGTTATGCCCGAGAGCGAGGCCCAGGAGGACCGATCGGTCACGAAGATGCCGGGAACGTCACCCTTTCCGCAACCTTCGGTCCGTTCCCGGGCCTGGAAGGAGGGCCCGGGAACGCGCTGCGTGCTTTGACCCCCCTATACGGTGGAAAACCCACGCAGCGCGTCCGTGACGGTTGGACAACACGGGAGGAGGC
>JAFDWO010000082.1 GCA_018268415.1 Actinomycetota bacterium
GGCGGTGGAGGGACCCGGGAGGAGGCGTCGGCCTCCCCGACGCCTCCGTGGTTCGAAATGGGCGTATGGCGACCATTTCGAACCACGGAGATCCCCGGGCGGTGGGGCGGGTCGGAGAAGAGGGTCGATACACGCTGCGTGTATCGACCCCCCCATACGGTGGAAAACCCACGTAGCGCGTCCGTGACGGTTGGACGACACGGGAGGAGGCGTGGAGTTCCCTACGTCTCCGTGACGGGGTCGCTCTTCGGTGACGGTCCCGTGACGGATTCGTGGCACCCTCCGCCCCCGGACGCCGGGATCGGGGGGATCCGTGGGACCCCGTGAGGGATCCGCCTCACTCGCCCGCACCCTCCCGCGGGGGCCTTCCGTGCTTCCGCCGCCCGCTCCCCGCACCCTCGGCCGTCCCCTCCACGGCCACGGCCTGCCGGGGCCGTGGAGGGGGCGGCCGCATGCCTTGCCGCCATGGGCGACAGCTCGAGGGGGCCGGGGCCCTTCCGGGCGACAGCTTTCCGAGGCCCCATCTCCTCCGACCCGAAGCAACGCCCTACGGCGGTGGCAGCAGATTTACCGCCGCGGCGGCGCCGACTGCGCACAGGGTGATCGTGTAGCCGGTGTAGCCGCTGATCGCGAAGAGGATCGCGGCGATGGCGCAGGCGACGACGACGGTGAGCCAGGATGCTCGGGCGAGTGGCACGGTCGGTATCTTCGCCTAAGTGCCCGACGCCGCCGCAACAGCTCCCGCACCGGCCGACGCCGAGGCGACGCTCTCGTTCCTCACCGAGATGTCACCCGACCTCCGCGGCGGGGCGATCCTGACCGGCGACGGGACGGTGCTCGCGGCTTCCGGCGAGGCGGCGGGGTGGGCCGTGGAGGCGGTCAACCTGCTGCGAGTCGCCGATGCCGCCGGCAACGAGCCGGTCGAGCAGGTCCACGTCGCCACCCAGGCGGGCGAGGTGTTCGCGCTGCGCGCCCACGGCTTCGTCGCCGTCGCCGTGACCGAGCGCTTCGCCCTCGCGTCCCTGACCTTCTTCGATATGCGGAGTGCGCTTCGTACGCTGGCGGAAGGGATGAGCTGATGCCGGCGAAGCCGCACCGCGTCCTGCTCGACCGCGTCTCCGGTTATGCCGACGAGGCTGCCGCCTACATGCGCCGGCGCCGGATCTCGCGCAAGCCCTTCGCCCGGCTCTACTACGCGGGCGGGCGCGCCACCGAGCTGCCCGCCGACTCGACCGCGGGCGCCGAGCTCTTCGTCGCCGCCGGCGCCGTCATCGACCTCACCGCGAAGCGGCGGCGGTCGTGAGCGAGCCGTTGCTCGACCAGGAGGTCGCGGCGCGCGTCCTCTCGCGCGCGCTCGCCAACGGCGGGCGCTTCGCCGAGGTCTTCGCCGAACGGCGCGGTGGCATGTCGCTGGCGATCGACGAGTCGCGCATCGAGTCGGTCCAGGCGGGTGCCGAGGAGGGCGCCGGCGTCCGCGTCGTCGACGGCGCGACCACCTACTTTGCCCACGTCGACGGGCTCGAGCCCGCGGAGCTCGAACGGGCCGCCGACGAGGCCGCCTCGGCGCTCCGCGCCGACCGCGGCGAGCCGCGCCCCCTGAGCGCCCGTCCCGTCACCCCGGTGCCGATCGAGGTCGCCCCCGAAGGCGTCCCCGCCGCCCGCAAGGCGGAGCTCCTGCGCGAGCTCGACCAGCGCGGTCGCGCGTTGGGCGACGAGATCGCCCAACTCTCGGCCTCCTACGCCGAGGCGCGCCGGGTCGTCACGATCGCCAACTCCGACGGTCTCTTCACCGGCGACGACCGCACCCGGACGCGGATCGGCGTCCAGACCGTCGCCCGCCGCGGCGACAAGGTGGAGACCGGCGCCGAGACCCTCGGCGCCCACCGCGGCTTCGAGCTGCTCGAAGACGACCCCGGCCTGATCGCCGAGCAGGCCGCGCAGAAGGCGCTCACCTTGCTCGACTCGCGCCCGGCGCCCTCCGGTTCGATGCCGGTGGTGGTCGGCGGTGGTTTCGGCGGCGTCCTCTTCCACGAGATGACCGGCCACGGCCTCGAGATCGACCACATCCACAAGGGCGCCTCGGTCTACATCGGCAAGCTCGGCGAGATGGTCGCCCAACCGCTTCTGAACGCCTACGACGACGGCCGCCTCCCCAACGAGTGGGGGTCGGACGCGATCGACGACGAGGGACAGCCCACCCAGCAGACCAAGGTGATCGAGGACGGCCGCCTGATCTCCTACCTCTACGACCACCTCGGCGCCGAGAAGGATGGTGTCGCCTCGACCGGCAACGGCCGCCGCGAGAGCTTCCGTGACCTGCCGATCCCGCGCATGACCAACACCTACATCGCGCCCGGGGAGTCGACCCCCGAGGCGATGATCGAGGAGGTCAAAAACGGGTTCTACGCAGTGAGCTTCGGCGGCGGCCAGGTGGACCCGGCGACCGGCGACTTCGTCTTCGGCGTCTCCGAGGGCTACCTGATCGAGGATGGCAAGGTGACCGCTCCCTGCACCGGCGCGACGCTGATCGGCAACTGCCTCGACGCGCTCGCCGCGATCGACGCGGTCGGCAATGACTTCTTCATGAAGACCGGGATGTGCGGCAAGGGCGGCCAGAAAGTCCCGGTCGGGACCGGCCAGGGCCACGTGCGGGTCGGCAGGATGACGGTCGGAGGCACGCAGCTGTGACGGCGAGGACGCAACCATGAGCGGGCAGCTCCCGAGCGTTGAGTTGTCCCCGGCCGCGGCGCGCGCGGTCGAGGCCGCCCTCGCCGCCGGTGCAGGCGCCGCCGAGGCCTACGCCGCCCGTGACACCGGCCGTGAGGTGCGCGTCCACGGTGGCGCCGTGGAAAGCCTCACCGCCGCCACCCAGGCCGGGATCGGCATCCGTGCCTGGGACGGCGGGCGGGTCGGTTACGCCTACGGCACCGATCTCTCCGACGCCGGCGTGGCGGCGCTCGCCGCCCGCGCCGCCGAGATGGCTGCGGTCGCCGACTCCGACGAGTTCGCGGCGCCGCCCGCGCCCGCCGAGATCGAGGCGCTGGCCGGCCTCGACAACCCGAGCGTCGCCGCCTGGAACGCCGGCCAGGTCGCCGAGCTGGCGCTGACGGTGGAGCGCGCCGCGCTCGGCGCCGATCCCCGCGTCGCCGGGGTCGAGACCGCGGTCTACGCCGATTCGACCGAGCAGGTGGCGATCGCCTCCTCGACCGGCATCGCCGCGTCCTACGAGAGCTCCAACTGCTTCGCCTACCTGCAGGCCCTCGCCGAGGGCGAGGGGGGCCGCGAGACCGGCCTCGGCTTCGGCCTCGCGCGCGGCCCTGACGACCTCGACCCGGAGGCGATCGGGGCCGAGGGGGCGGAGCGCGCGGTGGCGATGATCGGCGCCGCCAAGCCCGCCTCGCGCTCTTGCCCGGTGGTCCTCGACCCGACCGTCGCCGCCAGCTTCGCCGGCCTGATCGGCGGCGCCCTCGGTGCCCGCGCCGTGCAGCGCGGCCGCTCGCCCTTCGCGGGGCGGCTCGGTGACGAGGTCGCCTCGACGAGCTTCGCCCTCCACGACGACGGCCGCGATCCCGCCGGCGCCGCCTCTGCCCCCTTCGACGGGGAGGGGGTGCCGCGCCGCCGCACGGCGCTGATCGAGGGCGGCGCGCTGCGGAGCTACCTCTACGACACCTACACCGCCAACCGTGAGGGGACGAGCTCGACCGGCTCGGCGGCGCGCGCGGGCTACCGCTCGCTGCCGTCGGTGTCGGCCTCGAACCTGATCGTCGCCGGCGGCGACCTCTCCACCGCGGAGCTCCTCGCCGAGGCCGGCGACGGCCTCTTCGTCACCGACGTCGCCGGGCTCCACTCGGGCGTCAACCCGGTCACCGGCGTCTTCTCGGTCGGCGCCTCAGGCCGCACCATCCGCGACGGAGCGCTGGCCGAGCCGGTTCGCGAGTTCACCATCGCGGGCGAGCTGGTGGCAATGCTCCGAGCCGTCGTCGCGGCAGGCTCCGAGACCCGCTGGGTGCCCTTCGGCGGCTCAGTCCAGACCCCGCCGCTGCTCGTCTCCGAGCTCGCGATCAGCGGCACCTAGATCAAGCGAGGTCCTGCCGCGGCGTGGGCCAGTCTCGCAAGGAATTCGCCCTTTGGGCTCACACCCGGCGCGCGGCGGGGGTCAACGAGGTGAGGGTCACGCACTCCAGTGCGTGACCCGAACCGAATGACCGAGGGACTCGCGCTTCGCGCTCGCACCGCTCCCTTCGGTCGCTGGAGGCGCCCCCACGCCGCGGCAGGATCTGACTGGTCAGGGCCTGTTTTGGCTCCCCGCGCGGTTTCCCGCCGACCGGCGTTGTTAGATTGCGGCTCATCTTCAACCCCGAGGAGGAATCTCGACGTGACCAAGGCTGAGTTTCTGGACCAACTCGCATCTGACGACCGGCTGGGCAGCAAAAAAGCGGCAAGCGACGCTGTCGACGCCGTCCTCGACGCGATCACCGGCGCGCTGGCGGCGGGCGACGAGGTCAGCTTCACCGGCTTCGGCAAATTCCACGTCGCCGAGCGTGGCCCGCGCCAGGGCGTGAACCCCCGCACCGGCGAGCGGATCACGATCCCGGGCGGCAAGGTGCCGCGCTTCTCCGCCGGTTCGGCGCTGAAGACCAAAGTCAAGGGCTAGGTCTCTGACCGAGAGGCCATCCGGAAATCCACGCGGTTTTCAGATGGCCTCGACGTTCGCCGACCGGCTGACGGCGCTCGTCGAAGAGCGCCGCAGCCAGGTTTGCCTCGGACTCGACCCCGATCCCGCGAAGTTACTGCCGGGGATCGCGGTCGAGGTCGATGGTGGCTCCGGTGCGCCCGCCGTCCTGGCGGGCCGCGCCGTCGCCGCCCACTGCCGCGAGCTGATCGCGCGCGTGGGACCCCACTGCGTCGCGGTGAAGCCGCAGCTCGCCTGCTTCGAACGCCTCGGCCCGCCGGGCTGGGAGGCTCTCGCGGAGGCCCGCGAGGCGGCCCGCGAGGCGGGCCTGATCTTCCTCGCCGACGGCAAGCGGGGCGACGTGCCGGTCACCGCCGCCGCCTACGCGCAGGCGCTGGTCGGCTCGACCCCGACGCCCTGGGGGGAGGTCCCGGGCCTCGGTGCCGACGCCTTCACCGCCAACCCGATGCTCGGCCGTGACGCGCTCGAGCCGCTGGTTGCCGCCTGCGAGGAGCACGATGCCGGGATCTTCGTCCTGGTCCGCACCAGCAACCCCGGCGCCGCCGATTTCATGGACGCGCCCAGCCCTGACGTCCCGCTGCACGAGCGGCTCGCCGCATTGGTCGATTCGCTCTCCGGGCGGCTGCTCGGCGAGTGCGGCCTGAGCGGCCTCGGCGCCGTCGTCGGCGCCACCGAGCCCGAGCACATCGCCCACCTGCGCGAGCTGATGCCGCGCGCGGTCTTCCTGCTACCCGGCGTCGGTGCCCAGGGAGGCGATCCGAAGCTCCTCGGCGCGGCCTTCGCCCCCGGCCCGGCAGCGGCGATCGTCTCCTCCTCGCGCGGCATCGCGGGCGCCCCGGATCCCGCCGCGGCGGCCGCGGAACTGCGCGCGACTCTCTGGGAGATCTCGAACTCTTGACCGAAGGGCCTGGTAATCGCCCCTTTCGCCGCTACGATGCCGCCTCCTGACGAAAGCGGGACGAGGCCCGCGGGTACCCCGACGATGAAGAAGAAGCGAAGCTGGATAGCCAGAATCCTTGCGCTCGCCGCCCTGGCGGCGGCCGTGGTGGCGATCATCGTGGTCGCCTCGAGCACCGATCTCCACTCGGAATCGGGCAAGGGCGGCAACCACAAGTCGCAGGCCCAGAACCAGAAGCAGAAGCAGAAGCCGCGCACGAAGGCGAAGACCTACACCGTGCAGAGCGGTGACACGCTGACGTCGATCGCCCACAAGACGGGCGTACCGATCTCCGAACTGCAGGCGCTGAACCCGGAAGTCGACCCGCAGGTCCTGGTCGAAGGCGAAGTCCTCAAACTGCAGAAGTGACCAGGCGCCGGGTCGGCGCGCTTCTCGCGGTCCTGCTGGCACTGCTGTGCTGCGCGTCCGTCGGAGCAGCCGAAAAGCACCACAAGACCAAGGGGCCGCCGGTCCTCGCCAAGTCCTGGGCGCTGGTCGACGGGCGCACCGGCGAGGTGCTGACCTCGCACGCGGGCGAAGAACGGCGGCTGATCGCCTCGGCCACCAAGCTGATGACCGCCTACGTGGCGATGAAGGACCTGCCGCTGTCGAAGATCGTCAAGGCCCGGCCCTACGAATACGAATACGGCGAGTCGGTGATGGGCCTGCGGGCGGGCCAGAAGGTCAGCGTCGAAGACCTCCTCTACGGGCTGATCCTGCTGAGCGCGGGCGACGCCGCCAATACGCTGGCGATCGACTCGGCGGGGTCGGTGAAGAGGTTCGTTGCCGAGATGAACCGCCATGCCGCGGCGCTGGGCCTCACCAACACCCACTACGCGAACCCGGTCGGGCTCGACCAGAAGGGCAACTACTCGAGCGCCCTCGACCTGGCGACGCTGACGCAGGAACTCGAGAAGATCCCGGCCTTCGCGAAGATCGCCGACGCGCGCGAAAAGACGCTGAAGAGCCTTCACCCGCCGCGCAAGATCAAGACGATCAACGAGCTGCTCAAAATGGCGCCCTGGGCGACCGGGGTGAAGACCGGCCACACCTGGAAGGCGGGTTACGTCCTGGTCGGCTCGGGGGAGAAGCGCGGGATCGAGCTGATCTCGGTCGTGATCGACGCGCCGACCGACGAAACCCGCTTCTCCGACAGCCTCGAACTGCTCGAATGGGGCTTTCGCCAGTACCACCGGAAGAAGGCCCTGCACAAGGGCCAGGAGCTCGCCAGTCCGTCGATCCGCTATTCCGGCGGCGAACTGCCGCTGGTTGCCGGGCACTCGCTGAAGGTCGGGCTGCGCGCGGACCAGCAGGTCGAAGTCCAGGTCGACGCGCCCGGCACGGTGGCCGGCCCGATCCGCCGCGGCGCCCGGCTCGGCACCGCCACGGTGAGCGTCGACGGACTGCGCGCGGGCAGCGTACCGCTGGTCGCGAGTCGTCGGGTCCCGGCTGCCGGAGCTTTTGACAAGGTCCGCGGGTTCATCGGCGAACATCCAGTTCCTCTGGCGATCGCGGCGTGCGCGATACTCCTCCTGGCGATGCTTCTCGGGCGGTCCGTCCGTCGAATCCGAAGGGGAAAGCGGGTGCAGAAGAAGTGATCCTGACGGTGACGCTGAACGCGGCGATCGATCGTACCGTCGCGGTACCGAACTTCCGACTGGGGCGCCGCCACCGCGCGGTGGAGAGCCGCACGGTCGCCGGTGGCAAGGGCATCAACGTGGCGCGGGCGCTGAACCGGCTCGGGCGGCCGGTGATCGCCACCGGCTTCGTCGGCGGGCCCTCGGGCACGCGCGTCCTCGAACAGCTCCACGAAGAGTCGGTGCTCACCGACTTCATCGAGATCGCGGCCGAGACGCGGATCAACATGGCCGTGATCGACCCGACCTCGGGCGAGCAGACCGAGATCAACGAGCGCGGCCCGGCGGTCTCCGCCGAGGAGACCAAGCGGCTGTTCGACCGGGTCGGTTACCTGGCCGGCGGGGTCAAGATCTGCGTGTTGGCGGGCTCGCTGCCGCCGGGCGCCGGAGACGACCTCTACGCGCGGCTGGTCGATGACCTGCGCCGGCGCGGGGTGCCGTGCGTGCTCGACGCCGAGGGTGAGGCGATGCTGGCCGGGACCCGGGCGGGCGCGGCGATGGTGACGCCGAATGAGACCGAGGCCGAGGAGCTGGTCGGGCAGGAGTTCGCCGACGGGAACGACCTTGCCACCGGGCTCCTGGAGATCGTCCGGCTCGGGGCGGAGCAGGCGGCGATCACCCGTCCGGAGGGGTGCGTGGCGACGGTCGGCGAGGGCTCGGAGCGGCGCCTCCTCGAGGTCCACACCGAGCCGCTGGAGCCGGTCTCGACGGTCGGTTCGGGCGACGCGTTCGTCGCCGGATACGTGGCGGCGCGTTACGAGGGCCGCAGCGAGGAGGAGTGCCTCGTCTACGGGGTCGCGTGCGGCGCCGAGTCGACGCAGCACTTCGGCGCCGGCTTCGTCGACCGCAACCAGGTCGAGCGGCTGCTGGGCGGGGTCTCCGTGCACGACTTGGAGGTCCCGGCCGAAGTGTAGTCTGGCTAGTTCAACGCCAGCCCTGGAGGTAGCCACCTTGGAAATCGAAATCGGCCGCGGAAAGAAAGGGCGGCGCGCCTACGGATTCGACGACGTAGCGATCGTTCCTTCGCGCCGCACGCGGGACCCTGACGACATCGACATCACCTGGACCCTCGGTCCCTACCGTTTCGAGTTGCCCCTCCTCGCCTCCGCCATGGACGGCGTGGTCAGTCCCCAGACCGCGGCGCTGACGAACAAGCTCGGCGGCCTCGGCGTCCTCAACCTGGAGGGCATCTGGAGCCGGTTCGAGAACGCCGAAGAGAAGCTCGAGGCGATCTCCGCCGCGCCCAAGCACGAAGCGACGCGGATCATGCAGGAGATCTACACGGCCCCGGTCAAGCCGGAGCTGATCGCCAAGCGGGTCGAGGAAATCAAGGCGACCGGCGCGGTCGTCTGCGGTTCGCTCACCCCGCAGAAAGTGCGCGAGTACTACGAGGTCGCGATCGAGGCGGGGCTTGACATCCTCGTCGTCCAGGGCACGGTGATCTCGGCCGAGCACGTCTCGACCACGGTCGAGCCGCTCAACCTGAAGGAGTTCATCGCCGAAGTGCCGGTGCCGACGATCGTCGGCGGCTGTGCCTCCTATTCCACCGGCCTGCACCTGATGCGGACCGGCGCGGTCGGGGTCCTGGTCGGGGTCGGTCCTGGTGCCGCCTGCACCACCCGCGGCGTACTCGGGATCGGCGTCCCGCAGGCGACCGCGATCGCCGACGTGGCGGCCGCCCGCGCCCAGCACATGCTGGAGACCGGCGAGTACGTGAACGTGATCGCCGATGGCGGCATGCGCACCGGCGGCGACGTCTCCAAGGCGATCGCGATGGGCGCCGACGCGGTGATGATCGGCTCGCCGCTCGCCCGCGCCAAGGAGGCGCCGGGTCGCGGCTTCCACTGGGGGATGGCGACGTTCCATCCCTCGCTGCCGCGCGGCACCCGCGTCTCGACCAAGCAGGACGGGACGATGGAGCAGATCCTGCTCGGCCCGGCGCAGGAGAACGACGGCACCTTCAACCTGATGGGGGCGTTGAAAACCTCGATGGCCACCTGTGGCTACGAGGACATCCGCAGCTTCCAGCGGGCCGAGGTGATGGTCGCGCCCGCGCTGATGAGCGAGGGCAAGAAGCTGCAGAACGAGCAGCATGTGGGGATGGGGTCCAACGGGCGGGCCGCCGTCTCCGCGGGGGTCGCAGTATCGGATGACTAGTGGTTCGGACGCGCTCCGGCCGGCGGGTCCTGTCGCGGCAGGTACCCCGTATTCTGCGGTAGCTCAAGCTTCCTCGGATATGGGTCCCCCTACCGCGCCACCCGCCGGAGGGGCCACCGAGGAGGTTCTGGTCCTCGACTTCGGGGGCCAGTACTCGCAGCTGATCGCCCGCAGGATTCGGGAATGCGGCGTGTTCGCCGAGCTGCTGCCGGCGAACGTCGACGTCGAGAAGATCCGCGCCCGCAACCCGAAAGCGCTGGTGCTCTCCGGCGGACCCGCCTCGGTCTATGAGCCGGGGGCGCCCGCCTTCCCGACCCAGCTGCTCGAGCTCGACATCCCGATGCTCGGCATCTGTTACGGGATGCAGGCGATGGCGCTGGAGCTGGGCGGCAAGGTCGAAGGCGCCGAGGCGGGGGAGTTCGGGCGCACCGAGTTGAGCCTGACCGACGGCGGCGGGCGGTTGCTCGGCGGCCTGCCGGACGAGCAGAGCTGCTGGATGAGCCACCGCGACGTGGTGCGCGAGGCGCCCGCGGGGTTCACCGCGCTGGCCTCCTCGCCGAGCTCTCCGGTGGCGGCCTACGAGATGCCCGAGCGGGCGCTCTACGGCATCCAGTTCCATCCCGAGGTCGTTCACACGCCCTACGGAACGGAGATCCTCACCCGCTTCCTGCGTGATGTCGCCGGTTGCACCGAGCAGTGGAGCGCCGCCTCGGTGATCGAGGAACAGGTGGAGAAGGTCCGCGCCCAGGTCGGCGACGGCCGGGTGATCTGCGGGCTCTCCGGCGGCGTCGACTCCTCGGTCGCCGCGCTGCTCGTCCACAAGGCGGTGGGGGACCGGCTGACCTGCATCTACGTCGACCACGGGATGATGCGGATGAACGAGTCCGAGCAGGTGGTCGCAACCTTCTCCCAGTTCGGCATCCCGCTGATCGCCGTGGACGCCGAAGAGCGCTTCCTCGCCAAGCTCGCGGGTGTCGACGAGCCGGAGCGTAAGCGCAAGATCATCGGCGAGGAGTTCATCCGTGTCTTCGAGGAGGAGGCGGGCAAGCTCGACGACGTCGGTTACCTGGTGCAGGGGACGCTCTACTCGGACGTGATCGAGTCGGGCGGCTCCGATCACGCGGCGACGATCAAGTCCCACCACAACGTGGGCGGGCTGCCCGAGGACTTCGACTTCGAGCTGGTGGAGCCGCTGCGGATGCTCTTCAAGGACGAGGTGCGCGCGGTGGGCGCCGAGCTCGGCCTGCCGGAGCGGATGGTCTGGCGCCAGCCCTTCCCGGGCCCGGGCCTGGCGATCCGCATCGTCGGCGGCGAGGTCAACCGCGAACGGCTCGACATCCTGCGGGCCGCCGACGCGATCCTCCAGGAGGAGATCCGCGCGGCCGAGCTGTACCGGCAGCTCTGGCAGTCCTTCTGCGTCCTGCCGGTGGTCCGCTCGGTCGGCGTTCAGGGCGACGGCCGCACCTACGCCTACCCGATCGTGATCCGCGCCGTCACCTCCGACGACGCGATGACCGCCGACTGGGCCCGCCTGCCCTACGACCTCCTCGAGCGCGTCTCCAGCCGAATCATCAACGAGATCCGCGGCGTCAACCGTTGCGCCCTCGACATCTCCTCCAAGCCCCCCGCGACTATCGAGTGGGAGTGACCGACCTGTGGTGGGTTAGCGGCGTATAGAGCCGCTAAGTCACCACAGGGTCTGCGGGCGATTGGACCACCGGGGGGTCGTCGGCGCCGGGACGGTCGCGCTGGGTCCAGAGGAACCAGGCGGAGCCGATCAAGGTGAGGGCGATCGCGACCCAGAAGTTCAGGCGCTGCCCGAGGATGTAGTGGGCGGGGTCGACCCGGAGGCTCTCCTCGAAGATCCGGAAGGCCGAGTATCCGGTGACGTAGAGGGCGAAGAGGCCCGGCGGGCGGATCTTGCGGTGGTGGCCGAGCCAGACGAGGAAGGCGGCCAGGGCGAGGTTCCAGATGATCTCGTAGAGGAAGGTCGGCTGGAAGGTGGCGTAGTGAAGGTATCCCTCGGGGCGGTGTGCGGGTGAGATCTCGAGGCCCCAGGGAAGCGAGGTGGGGCCGCCGAAGAGCTCCTGGTTGAAGTAGTTGCCGACCCGGCCGATCGCCTGGGCGACGAGGAGGGCCGGGGCGGTGCAATCCATGAAGGCGGTGACCGAGACGCCGGCGCGGTGCACGCGCCAGATGCCGACCGCGGCCCCCGCCGCGATCCCACCCCAGATGCCGAGCCCGCCTTCCCAGATCGCGAACGGGCCGTACCAGGTGTGGGGCATTTCGTTGAAGCTGGTGATGTCGAAGTAGAGGCGGCCGCCGATCAGGCCGGCGGGGAAGGCCCAGATGGCGACCTGGAGCGGGAGTTCGGGGTCGCCGCCCAGGGCCTTCCAGCGCCGCCGTACGATCAGGACCGCCGCCGTCACCGCGATCGCGTACATCAGCCCGTAAGCGTGGATTTCGAAGGGCCCGACGGCGAGGCCGGGCTGCGACGGGCTGGGGATCGAGGCGATCACGCGGAAGGAAACCTAATGGTCGTGCACCGCCGGCCGCCAGGCGGGCAGCGGATCGGCCAGGCGTCCCCAGCCGAACGGCCCGGCCTCCATCTCGGCGTCGTCGAGCAGGCAGGCGTCGAGGTCGGCCACGATCCGCTCGCGGTCCATGCCGGAGCCGATGAAGGCGAGCTGTTGGCGCCGGTCGCCCCACGGCTCCTGCCACTCCTCCGCCGCCGACTGCTCGAACAGCTCCCGCGCCTCCTCCAGCTCCTCCGGCGCGAGGCTCGCCCACCAGGTGCCGAGCGGCTGCAGCGTCAAGACCCCGCCCGCCTGTGACCACAGCCCGGCGACGTTGTGGCGGGAGGCGACCCAGAAGAAGCCCTTGGCGCGGACAACGCCCGGCCAGCCCTCCTGCAGTCGGGCCCAGAGGCGCTCCGGGTGGAAAGGGCGCCGCCGCTCGTAGGCGAAGCTGCCGATCCCGTACTCCTCGGTCTCCGGGACCTCCTCGCCGCGCATCGTCGCCAGCCAGCCGGGCGCCGCCTCGGCCGCCTCGAGGTCGAAGAGGCCGGTGTCCAGCACCATCCCCAGGGATACCTCGCCGTGCGTCGCCCGCACCGTCCGGGCGCGTGGGTTGAGCGAGGAGACCAGCGCGTCGATCCGGGCGAGCTCGGCCGAGGAGGCGAGGTCGACCTTGTTGATCACGATCACGTCGGCGAACTCGATCTGGTCGATCAGCAGGTCGGCGACCGTGCGATCGTCGTCGGGCCCGAGCGATTCGCCGCGCGCGGCGACCTCCTCGATCCCGGCCGAGTCGCCGAGGAAGCTGCCTGCGTCGACGACCGTGACCATCGTGTCGAGGCGGGCGAAGTCGCCGAGCGAGCGCCCGGTCTCGTCGGCGAAGGTGAACGTCTCCGCCACCGGCATCGGCTCCGAGATCCCGGTCGACTCGATCAGCAGGTGGTCGAAGCGCCCGTCGCGCGCCAGCCGCGAGACCTCGACCAGCAGATCCTCGCGCAGCGTGCAGCAGATGCACCCGTTGGTCATCTCGACCAGCCGCTCCTCGACGTGGTCGATCGCCGCGTCGCCGGAGCGCACCAGCTCGGCGTCGACGTTGATCTCGCTCATGTCGTTGACGATCACCGCGACCCGCCGTCCCTCGCGGTTGCGCAGCACGTGCTCGAGCAGCGTGGTCTTGCCGGCGCCGAGGAAGCCGGAGAGGACGGTGACCGGGAGGCGCTCGTCGGTCGGTCGGGTTGCGGGGGAGAGGGTCGGAGCCATCGGGTCCTTTCAGAAAATGAGAACAGGTCTCATTCATTCCTAGCAGGAGATCGCGACGATGGGAAGGAGAACGAGTCTCATTATCCTGTTAGTCTGCCGCGGTGCGACGGTCGCAGTGGCGCCGGCGCAGTCCAGATCAACAGACACCCGAAGGAGAGCCATGCCGGCATCGCGTCCCCGCCTCATCCCCGTCGTCCTCGCGTCGATCGCCCTTGTCTCGATCCTCCTCGCAGGCTGCGGCGGGTCGGGGTCGGACGCGACCGCGGGTGGGTCGGGCGGCTCCGGCGGGAAGCTGCGGGTCGTCGCCGCGGAGGACTTCTGGGGCTCGATCGCCGAACAGCTCGGCGGCGAGAAGGTCGCAGTGACGAACATCATCACCAACCCCGCCGCCGATCCCCACGACTACGAACCGACCGCCGAAGACGCGAAAACGATGGCGGGCGCCGAAATGTCGATAGTCAACGGGATCGGCTATGACGAATGGGCCTCCAAGCTGCTCGCCGCGAGCCCCGCGGAAGGGCGGATCGAACTGACGGTAGGTGATGTGGTCGGGCTCTCGAACGGCGACAACCCCCATCAGTGGTACTCGCCCGAATCGGTGCACAAGGTGATCGACCAGATCGTCGCCGACTACAAGGAAGCCCTTCCGGGCAACGCCGCCTACTTCGAAGCACGGAAGAAGGCTCTCGAAACCGAAGCCTTCGCTGAATACGACGAGCTGATCGAAGCCATCAAGGCTGAATACGACGGCACGCCGGTCGGCGCGTCGGAGTCGATCTTCGAACCACTGGCGCCGGCGCTCGGGCTGAAGCTGATCACCCCGAAGGGCTTCATGGACGGGATCTCCGAGGGCACCGAACCGACCCCGCAGGAGAAATCCGCGGCCGACGAACAGGTAAAGGACAATCAGATCCAGCTCTGGGTCTACAACAGCCAGAACGCGACCCCTGACGTCAAGCGCCTGAACGAAGAAGTGGAAGCCGCCGGAATCCCGATCGCGACCGTCACCGAGACGATGACCCCCGAAGGCGCGAGCTTCGAGGAGTGGATGGTGCGCGAGCTGAAGGGCATCCAGAAGGCGCTGGGCGAAGGACAAGGGAGCTAAGACGGAGGCGACGCAGAGAGCGAGGGCGGCGGCGGGAGCGCCGGCGCCGGACCGGGCGGAGGCGATCCGGCTGACGGGTGCCGCGGTCCGCCGCGGCGGCCGCACGATCTGGTCGGGTGTCGACCTGCGGATCGGCGAGGGCGAGTTCGTCGCCGTGCTCGGCTCCAACGGCGCGGGGAAGTCGACGCTCCTCGACGTCGTCCTCGGGTTGCTGCCGCTGAGCGGCGGCACGGCTACCGTGCTCGGCGGGCACCCCGGCGCCGGGCGGGCGGGGATCGGTTATCTGCCGCAGCGCCGCACTTTCGACTCCGGGACCCGGATCCGCGGCCGCGAGGTGGTGCGCCTGGGACTCGACGGCAGCCGCTGGGGGCTGCCGCTGCCCGCCGCCCTCAGTTCGTCGGCCCGTGCCGCCCGCTCCCGCGTCGACGAGATGATCGAGCTGGTCGGCGCCGAGCGTTATGCGTCGCGGCCGATCGGCGAGCTGTCCGGCGGCGAGCAACAGCGGCTGCTGATCGCCCAGGCGTTGGTGCGAGGGCCGCGGCTCCTGCTTCTCGACGAGCCGCTGGACAGCCTCGATCTCTCCAACCAGGGAGCGGTCGCCGCGCTGGTGCAACGGATCTGCGAGTGCGAGGGCGTCACCGTGCTGATGGTCGCCCACGACGTCAACCCGATCCTCGCCTACCTCGACCGCGTCGTCTACTTCGCCGCCGGGGCGGCCGTCGAAGGGACGCCGCGCGAAGTCATCCAGGGGCCGACGCTGAGCCGCCTCTACGGCGCGCCGGTCGAGGTCCTGGAAGCCTCGGACGGGCGACTGGTCGTGGTCGGCACGCCGGAGCCCCCGGCGCACCACCACGACCGGCACGGGGGAGCTCGGGGCTGACGTGACCTCGCTCGTCGCCGCGCTGTCGCTGAACCCGGTCACCGACCTGGAACAGATGACCGAATACCCGTTCATGGTGAACGCGCTGTGGGCGGGGACGATCGTCGCCGTGATGGCCGGCGCGATCGGCTGGTTCATGGTCCTGCGCCGCCAGACCTTCGCCGGCCACACCCTCGCGGTGACCGCCTTCCCCGGTGCCGCCGCGGCGACCTTCGTCGGCCTGCCGCTGGCGGTCGGTTACTTCGGCGCCTGCGGGCTCGGGGCGCTGCTGCTGGCCGCGGTCGGGCGCGACGGCGGTTCGGACGCGGCCGACGAGTCGGCGGCGATCGGCACCCTGCAGGCGTTCGGCCTCGGCCTCGGCTATCTCTTCGTGGTCCTTTATGGCGGCCAACTCTCGAGCCTCGAGGCGCTGCTCTTCGGCAGCTTCCTCGGGATCACCGAAGGGCAGGTCCAGGCACTGCTGTGGATCGCGGCCGCAGCGCTGGCCGTCCTCGTGGTGATCGGGCGTCCGCTGCTGTTCGCCTCGGTCGACGGTGCCGTCGCCCGGGCCGCCAACGTCCCCACCCGCGCCCTCGGCTTCGGCTTCCTGGTGCTGTTGGCGCTCGCGGTCGCCGCCACCGCCGAGATCACCGGCGCCCTTCTCGTCTTTGCCCTGCTGGTCACGCCCGCGGCCACCGCACAACGGCTCACCGCTCGGCCGGGCCCGGGGATCGTGATCTCGGTCGCCCTCGCGCTCGCCGTCACCTGGGTCGGCCTGACGATCGCCTTCTTCAGTCCCTACCCGGTCGGTTTCTGGGTGACCTCGCTCTCCTTCGGCGTCTACGTCGCCGTGCGACTCGGGGAGCTGATCGTGCGGCGCGCCGCGGTGGCGGTGCCCGGCGCCCACGCCGACCCGGAGCCGACCTGATGCTCGGCCACGAATTCATGCGCCACGCCTTCCTGGCCGGCACCTTCGTCGCCCTCGCCTGCGGACTGATCGGCTATTTCGTCGTGCTCCGCGCCCAGGTCTTCGCCGGCGACGCGCTCAGCCACGTCGCCTTCACCGGCGCCCTCGCCGCCGCCGCCGCCGGCGTCGACGTCAGGCTGGGGCTCTTCGTCGCCACCGTCGGCGTCGCCGTCGGGATGGGATTGTTGGGACGCCGGGCGCGCCCCGACGACGTCGTGATCGGCTCCGTGTTCGCCTGGATACTCGGCCTCGGCGTCCTCTTCCTCTCGATCTTCACGACCAGCTCCAGCGGGTCGAACGGCACCGCGGCGGTGCGGGTCCTCTTCGGTTCGATCCTCGGGCTGTCGGCCGCCGACGCCCGTCTTGCCGCGGCGATCGCGGCGCTCGCCGTCGTCGGGCTCCTCGTCCTCGCCCGGCCGCTCCTCTTCTCCACCGTCGACCCCGATGTGGCGCGGGGCCTCGGGGTACCGGTGCGGGGGATCGGGATCGCCTTCCTGGCGCTGCTCGGCCTGGTGGCCGCGGAGGGCACGCAGGCCATCGGCGCGCTGATGCTGCTGGGGCTCCTGGCGGCACCTGGTGCTGCTGCCCGGCTGCTCACCTTCCGGCCCTGGTGGGGACTCCTGCTCTCCGGCGCGATCGCGGTCGGCTCGATGTGGCTGGGCCTGGTGCTGAGCTACGAGATCAACTCGCTGCCCGCGAGCACCGCGATCGTCGGCGTCGCCGCCCTCGCCTACGTCGCCGCCGGGGCCGTCGATCTCCTCCGCCGCGGGGGTCGGCGGGCCGCGGGCGAGTTGGCCCAGGCAGGGCCGCAGGGGTCTTTAGGATCGTAGGTATGCCTGCTGCGACGAAGACCGACTGGGGGAGCTTCGCGCTGGAGAAGCTCCAGGCGGCGGGATTCCGCCGCGGTGGCGCCCGGACGGCGGTGGTGGAGGCGCTTGCCGACCAGGACTGCGCGATCAGCGCCTTCGAGTTGGAGGACCTGCTGCGGGAGCGCGGCGGGGGAGTGGCGCGGGCGAGCATCTACCGGGCGCTCGAGCAGCTCGCCGATCTCGGTCTGCTCAAACGCCTCGAGGTCTGCCGCGGCACGACCAGCTACGAGCGCGTCGAACCGGGCGGCGAACACCATCACCATGCGATCTGCGCCGACTGCGGCAAGCTGATCCCGTTCGAGGACAACTCGCTCGAGCGGGCGATCGACAAGATCGCCGGGCGGATGAGCTTCGACGTCGCCGAGCACGACGTTGTCCTCCGCGGCCGCTGCGAGCACTGCACCCGCTGAGGCGCCCGTCTCGGTACGGGCCTCCGGGGCTTGCACCCGTCCGCGGTCCGTCACGAAGATGCCGGGAACGTCACACCCCCCGGGGCCGGGGGCGCTCCGGATCAACGGTCAGGAATCTCTGCGGAACATTGCCGTTGCACAGCAACCGGAATCTTCCACGGACATTCCTGACCGTTGAGGGTCCGCGAGGAAGTGTGGAGTTCTCGGCGCCTTCGTGACGGGTCTGAATCCCGGTCGGCGATCGGTGGCGGGGTTTCGGGACCGGCCACGGATTCGGTGACGGGGCCGTGGCGGTGACGGGGCCGTGGCGACTCCTCCGTCGGCCCGTGACGGTTTCTCCACGCCTCTCATACCCGGTCTATCGCCCGCCCGCCCGCGTCGGGGATCGATCGCCCCCCGGCCGCTAACCTGGCTCGCCCGGAGCCGATCCGATCCGGGAGCGGGCTGCCGGCGGTGGGATCGGCAGACGCGCGCGCGCCGACCTGGCTATCATCCACCGGCCGCGTGGGCGATGCCCCGCGCTTTTTTTCGCATGAAGACCTTCGTAGCCACAGCCGAGAACCGCCAGCGTGACTGGTACGTCGTCGACGCCGAGGGGCAGACCCTGGGCCGTCTGGCGACGCAGATCGCCGACGCGCTGCGCGGTAAGCGCAAGCCGACCTACACGCCGCACGTCGATACCGGCGACTTCGTCGTCGTCGTCAACGCGGAGAAGATCCGCGTCACCGGCGACAAGCTGGCGCAGAAGACCTACTGGCGCCACAGCGGTTACCCGGGTGGAATCAAGTCGCGCAGCCTCGCCGAGATGCTGGAGCGTCGTCCCGAGGAAGTGATCCGCAAGGCCGTCAAGGGGATGCTGCCGCGCAACCGGCTCGCCCGCCGGCAGCTGACCAAGCTGAAGGTGTACGCCGGCCCCGAGCATCCACACGAGGCCCAGCAGCCGAAACCGATGGAGATCCAGCGATAGATGCCTGACGAGACGAACGAGACTTCAGAGCAGCAGCCGGTAGACGAGGCGACCGAGGGCCAGGCCGCACCGGCCGCGGACCAGGTAGCCGACGAGGCGCCGCAGGTCGACGCTCCGGAGCCGGCCACCGGGCAGGAGTCCTCGCCCGCCGCCGAGGCACCCGCCGAGGAGGCTTCGGCCGCCGCGCCGGAGCAGCCCGCCGCGCCGGAGCAGCCCGCCGCCGCCGAGCAGGCTGCCGCCACGCCGGCGCAGCCCGCCGCGGAGGCTCCCGCCGCGGAGGCCGAGGCGCCCGCCGAGCCGCCGCGCCGCGAGGAGCAGACCGCCAAAGAGGAGAAGAAGGACGTCATCCCGGGGGCCAACCTGGAGCCGATCGCGATCGAGCCCGAGGGCCCGGAGCTGTCGGCCGAGGAGCGTGCGCGCCTCGAGGCCGAAGAGGAAGAGCGTGCCCGCCGCGAGGCCGAGCTGGCCGCCGCCGAGAGCGATTCCGCGGTCGCCGATCGCGCGCCGGCGAAGATGGAGTCTGGCGCCCGCTTCCTCGCCACCGGCAAGCGCAAGAGCTCGATCGCCCGCGTGATCCTCCTGCCGGGCGACGGCAAGTTCAGCATCAACGGCCGTGAGCTCGCCGAGTTCTTCCCCCGCCCGCTGCACCAGACGATGGTCAAGCAGCCGCTGACCGTCTCCGGCTACGAGGGCAACGTCGACGTCCGCGTCCGCGTCCACGGCGGCGGCGTCTCCGGCCAGGCCGGGGCGGTCCGCCACGGCATCGCGCGGGCGCTGACGGAGGTCGACGCCGAGCTGCGCGGCGACCTCAAGCGCCGTGGCTTCCTCACTCGTGACGCGCGGGTCAAGGAGCGCCGCAAGGCGGGCTTCAAGAAGGCCCGTAAGAAGCCGCAGTTCAGCAAGCGCTGATCCGGACCGTTCCGCGCTCGCGCTACTAGGCTCTACTGGGTGGCTGAGGCTAGCCGGAAGCTGTTCGGGACCGATGGTGTCCGCGGTGAGGCGGGGACCTTCGTCACCGCGGAGCTGGCGACCTTGCTCGGGCGCGCCGCGACCGCCTCGCTGGGCAAGGAGCGCCCGCAGGTCCTGATCGTCCGCGATACCCGCGAGTCGGGTCCGATGCTGGAGGCGGCCCTGGCCGCCGGAATCGCCGCGGCGGGGGGCGACGCGCTGCTGGCCGGCGTCCTGCCGACGCCGGCGGCGGCGATCCTGGTGCGCCGCCTCGGGCTCGATCTGGCGGCCGTCGTCTCGGCGTCCCACAACCCTTATAAGGACAACGGGATCAAGTTCTTCTCCGCCCAGGGAACCAAGCTGCCGGACGAGGTCGAGGCGCGGCTCGAGGCGTTGATGGAGGGCGATGGCCCGCCGCCCGCCGCCGCGCCGGGTCGGATCGAGTCGTTGAACGGGGGCGAGGACGATTACGTGCGCGAGCTGCGCGCCGCCTTCCAGATCGACCTCTCGGGCCGCAAGGTGATGCTCGATTGCGCCAACGGCGCCACCTACCGGGTCGCGCCGCGGGTCTTCGAAGAGCTCGGCGCGACGGTCGAGGCGATTGGCGTCGACCCCGACGGCCGCAACATCAACGACGGCGTCGGCTCGACCCACGTCGAGGCGCTGGCCGCGCGGGTCGCCGCCTCCGACGCGGACGTCGGCTTCGCGTTCGACGGCGACGGCGACCGGGTCCTCGCCGTCGATGCCGCCGGGCGTGTCCACGACGGTGACGAGCTGATCGCGCTCGCCGCTCGCGGCCTCGCCGCCCGTGGCGAGCTCGGCGGCGGGGTCGTCGTCACCGTGATGACCAACTTCGGCTTCCACCAGGCGATGGAGGCGGCGGGGATCGAAGTCGCGATCACCCAGGTCGGCGACCGTTACGTGATCGACGAGATGCTGCGGCGCGAGTGGCGGCTGGGTGGTGAGCAGTCGGGCCACATCATCGCCTCCGACATCGTCGCCACCGGCGATGGGATCGCGGCGGCGCTGCTGACGATGCGCGAGCTGAACGGCTCGGCGCTCGCCGACGCCTCGGCGATGGAGAAGCTGCCGCAGCGGCTGGTCAACGTCGAGGTCACCGACCGCGAGAGTCTGGCCGGGGCGGTCGTCGTCTGGGACGCGGTGGCGAAGGAGAACACGGCGCTCGAGGGCCGCGGTCGGGTGCTCCTGCGCCCCTCCGGGACCGAGCCGCTGGTGCGGGTGATGGTCGAGGCGCCGGACGCCGCCGAGGCCGATGCCGTCTGCGATCGGCTTGTCGGCCTGGTGCGCCAAGAGCTGGGCTGAAGCCGCTTCGGAACCCGACACGCGGGTTCCTTCCCCGCCGGACCGGGTCAGCGTCTAACCTCCTTTCCCTTCTATGTGCGGCATCGTCGGATACGTGGGCGCCCGGCCCTGCGAGGAGATCCTCCTGCAAGGGCTGGAAAAGCTCGAATACCGCGGCTATGACTCCGCGGGCATCAGCCTGCTCGACGGCGGCGGCGCGGTCGAGTCGGTCCACGCGGTCGGCAACCTCGCGAACCTGCGCGCGGCGATCGACGGCGCCGCCAACGGCACGGGCGCGCTCGCCCCGGCGGCGATCGGCATCGCCCACACCCGCTGGGCCACCCACGGCCGCGTCACCGAGGAGAACGCCCACCCGCACGACGACAGCTCGGGCAAGGTCCACATCGTCCTCAACGGGATCGTCGAGAACCACGCCGAGCTGCGCAAGCGTCTGAGCGCCGACGGTCAGAAGTTCACCTCCGAGACCGACGCCGAGGTGGTCGCCCACCTGATCGCCCACCACTACGACGGTGATCTCGCTGCCGCCACCCGCGCCGCCTACGCCGAGCTGCGCGGCCATTACGCGTTCGTCGCGATGCACGCCGACGAGCCCGACCGCCTGCTCGGTGCCCGCAAGGAGTGTCCGCTGGTCGCGGGCGTCGGTGAGGGGGAGACCTTCCTCGCCTCGGCGATCCCCGCTTTCCTCGCCGACACCCGCGTCGCGGTGCCGATCGAAAACGGCGAGCTGGTGGAAATCGAAGCCGGCGGGGTGCGGATCACCGACACCGACGGCAACCCGGTCGAGCGCGCCGCCGAAGAGGTCACCTGGGACGCCGAAGCCGCCGAGAAGGGTGGCTACGAGACCTACATGCTGAAGGAGATCCACGAACAGGCCGACGCGGTCGCCGAGACGATCACCGACCGACTGCCGGGGACCGACGGGGTCGATCTCTCCGACGTGGACCTCGACGACGAGTTCCTGCGTGGCGTCCGGCGGATCGTGATCGTCGCCTGCGGGACCAGCTATCACGCGGGGCTGGTCGGTCGTTACGCGATCGAGGAGTGGGCGCGGGTCCCGGTGGAAATGGACATCGCCTCCGAGTACCGGTACCGCAATCCGGTCGTCGGGTCGGGTGACCTGGTGATCGGCATCACCCAGTCCGGTGAGACGGCGGACACGCTGGCGGCGATGCGGCTCGCCCGCGAGGCCGGGGCCAAGGTCCTCGCCGTCACCAACATCATGGGCAGTCAGGCGACGCGCGATTCCGACGCCGCGCTCTACACCCGCGCCGGACTCGAGATCGGCGTCGCCGCGACCAAGACCTTCCTCGCCCAGGTGGCGGCGATGTACCTGCTGGGGCTGCGGATCGCGCAGCTGCGTGACGCGCTGCCCCCGGCCCGGATCGAAGAGCTGGTCGCCGAGCTGAAGGCGCTGCCGAGCAAGATCGACGACACCCTGGCCGCCGTCGAGACGCCGGTGCGGGCAATCGCCGAGAAGCACGCCCAGCGCGAGTTCTTCCTTTATCTCGGCCGCCATATCGGGTTGCCGACGGCACTGGAGGGGGCGCTGAAGCTGAAGGAGATCTCCTACATCCCCACCGACGCCTACGCGGCGGGGGAGATGAAGCACGGGCCGATCGCGCTGCTCGACGAGTCGACCCCGGTCGTCTGCGTCGCGACCGACAGCCCGGTGCTGGAGAAGATCCTCTCCAACGTCGAGGAGGTCCGCGCGCGCGGCGCCGACACGATCGCGATCGCCACGGAGGGCTCCGAGCGTCCCGCCGAGGTCGCCGACTCGACCATCTACGTCGCCGCGAGCGACTGGATCCTGCAGCCGATCCTCGCCGTCCTGCCCCTGCAGCTACTGGCGTACGACATCGCCCGCGCCCGCGATCTGAACGTCGATCAGCCGCGCAACCTGGCCAAGACGGTCACCGTCGAGTAGTCCGCTTAACCGGCGGGCGATCCATCCCGGGCGCTGCACTGGTATCAACCCCTGCATGCTCGTCCAGCCGAAGTTCCCCAAGCTTCTGTTCGTCTCGATCGCGGCGGTCCTCGCCGCGGCCTTGGTCGTCGCCGGTTGCGGTGGCGGATCCGGCGGCGGGGGAGGTGAACCGGCGGGCCTGATGCCGAAGAAGGCTCCGGTGTACCTGGAAGCGAACCTCCAGCCGGACGGGAAGACCAGCGAAGCCCTGAACGGGATCGCGCAGACCGTCCTCGGGATCGAAAACATCGGTGAGTTCGTCGCCGAAGAACTCGAACAGGCGGCGCTCGGCGAAGGTGAGAAGCTCAACTTCGAAGAAGACGTCGAGCCGTGGCTGGGCGAAAAGGTCGGGTTGTACCTGGCCGGGTACGACGGCAACGAATTCAGCGGCGTCGGCATGGCGCTCGAAACGACCGACTCCGGTGCGGCCGAAGGGTTCATCGAGGAACGGGTCGCGCAGAACGGTGGCGGCGACGAAGCGGGAGAGTTCGAAGGGCACAAGTACTACGAAGAGCCCGACGGCGAAGCGGTGCTCGGGATGATCGGCGACTACGTGGCCTTCGGCGAAACCAAGGGCGACTTCGAAGAAATGGTCAAAGCCTTCGAAGGCGAAGGCCTGAACGAAGCGCCGCAGTTCAAGGAAGCGATGGAAGGCGCCTCCGATGAAGGGGTCGGCAACGTCTACGTCGACATCGGTGGCCTGATCAAGGAAACGCGCAGCGCGCTGCCGCCGGAAACCGAAGCCTTCCTCGACCTGGTCCAGATCGAACCGCGGCAGGCCACCGCGGTCGCCACGGTGATTCCGCGCACCGATCAGATCGAGCTCGACGTGTCCTCGAACCTCGGCAAGACGGTGCCGACGCAGGGCGATGCCACCGCGGCGTTGGAAGCGCTGCCGGCGACGGCGGTCCTCGGCTTCGCCTCCGCCGATTTCGGCAAGGCCTTCGGCGAAGGCGTCGAAGCGTTCAGCGAAAACGGCGTGCCGGGCCAGCTCGAACCGGGCGAACTGGGGGCGGCCTTTGAAGCGATGGGGCTCGATCTGAAAACCCTCGGAGAATCGTTCGGCGACCTCTCCGGATTCGTCGAAGGCACGAGCGAAAGCAACCTCGGCGGGGCGCTCGTGGTCGAAGCCAAGGACGCCGAAACGGCGAAGAGCATGGTCGCCAGGATCGGCCTGTTGCTGCGCGGGACGAACACCCCGGGGGTGACCGCGATCAACGGCAACCTCAGCGGCTTCTCGGTCCGCGTGCCGGAACTCGGGTCGAAACCGCTGATCGTCGGCGCCGCGGGCGAGAAGATCGTCGTCGCCTACGGGCCGCAGGCGGCTGCGCAGGCCCTGCGCAGCCAGGCGAAGACGCTGGGGTCGACGTCTGGCTTCGAAGCGGCCAAGGGCGCCCTCGGGTCGACCCCGATGACGACCTTCGTCTCCGGTGGGCCGATGTTGAGCCTGGTCGAAACCCTGCTCTCGCCGGAGGAACTGGCGGAACTGGACGAAGCGAGGCCCTACCTGGAGAAGGTCGACTACATCGGCGTCGGCTCCGAAGCCGAAGGCAAGACGACGACCGCGAAGCTGGTCGTCGGCCTGACCAGATAGCCCCCTCCGCCCAGCTGTTCCTTTTGCGCTTTATAGGCGCAAAAGGAACAGCTGGGCGTGCTCGCTGGGTAGGTTGGCGGGATGGAAGCGTGGCTGCGAGGCCTTTACGACGCCGAGGGGATGCGGTCGGTCGACCGCTGGGCGATCGACGAGCGGGGCGTCGACTCGCTGGAGTTGATGGAGAACGCGGGGCGGGCCGTCGCCGAGGCAGTCGCCCGCCTGGTGCCCCAGGGCCCGGTGCGGGTCGTCTGCGGCAAGGGCAACAACGCCGGCGACGGCCTGGTCGCGGCGCGTCTCCTGCGCGAGATGGGCTTCGACGCGGAGGTGCTGTTGCTGTGGCCGGCCGGTGAGTTGAGCGAGGACGCCGGCGCGAATCTGAAGCGGCTGGAAGACGCACCCCGTGGCGTTCGAAGTTCTCCGGCCGATGTGCAGAAAACCGCGAACGCGGGGGGTGGGGACGGCGTCTTCGCGGTCGGGGGCGACGTTGTGCGGCGGCTCGTCGGCTCGGGCGCGGTGGTCGACGCGATCTTCGGCACCGGGTTCTCCGGCGCGCCGCGCGAGCCCGCTGTGGCCGCGATCGCGGCGATGAACGGCTGCGGCGCGCCGATCGTCGCCTGTGATCTCGCCTCCGGCGTCGACGCGGCCAGCGGCGAGGTGGCCGGGGCGGTGGTCGGGGCCGACGTGACCGTCACCTTCCACGGCGCCAAGGTCGGCCAGTACGTTGCCCCCGGCAAGTGGGCGACCGGGGAGTTGGTCGTCGCGCCGATCGGCATCCCGCCGGGCGAGCCCGCGCCCACCGCGGCCGGCGTCATCAAGTCCGCCGTCCTCGACCTCGCTCCTCGCCGCGGCGCCCGGTCGACCAAGTTCAGCTCCGGCCAGGTGACGATCGCAGGAGGCTGCCGCGGCCTCACCGGCGCGGTGCGGATGTCCTCCACGGCGGCGATCCGGGCGGGCGCCGGCTACGCCACCGTCGCCGTCCCCGCCGACCTCGAGCCGATCTTCGAAGCCGCCGAGGTCGAGGTGATGTCGAAGGGGATCGGCGATACGCCGGGCCGGCTCGGGGCCGGGGCGGCCGCCGAGCTCCTCGCCGCCTTCGAGCGCGCTGCCGCCGGCGTGCTCGGCCCCGGCCTCGGCCGCGAGGAGGACTCGCTCGCGCTCGCCCGCGAGGTCGCGCCGCGGATCGGGGCGCCGCTGGTGATCGATGCCGACGGCCTCAACGCCTTCGCCGGAGCGCTCGACCGCCTCGCCGGCCGTGGCGCGCCCACCGTCCTCACCCCGCACGCCGGGGAGCTCGGGCGCCTGCTGGAGCGTGATTCCTCGGCGATCGCCGAGCACCGGCTCGGTGCCGCCCGGGAGGCGGCCGTCCACAGCGACGCCGTCGTGGTGCTGAAGGGCGATGACACGATCGTCACCGACGGCGAGCGGGTTGCCGTCAACGCCGTCGCCGCGCCCGCCCTGGCCACCGCGGGGAGCGGTGACGTCCTCTCCGGGATCACCGCGGCGCTCCTCGCCCGCGGTCTGGAGCCGTTCGCCGCCGCCTGCGCCGCGGTGATCGCGCACGCCCGCGCCGGTCAGGAGGCGGCGCGGCGCGTCGGCCTGGCCGAGTCGGTGATCGCCACCGACGTGATCGCCGCGATCCCGGCGGGGCTGCGCTCCGCCGGGTCGGTCGAATAACCTCGCGCGACCGAGATGAAGACCGCCGCCGAGATCATGAACGCCGCCGTCCCGACGGTCACGCCGGACGACAACGCGCGCACCGCGATCGACACGCTGGCGAAGAGCGACATGGGCGCCGTCCCGGTCCTCGACGCGGATCGGAAGGTGGTGGGCATCGTCAGCGAGTCGGACCTGATCCTCGCCGATGAGCAGTCCGACCTGCACCTGCCCCACTACCTCGAAATCATGGGCGGGGTTGTCTTCATCGGTTCGCTGAAAGGCTTCGAGAAGCGCCTCGAAAAGGCGTTCGCGACGAAGGTCTCGGAGCTGATGACCGCCGACCCGATCGTCGTCCACACCTACGAGGCGGCCGACCGGGTGGCGAGGAAGATCGCCGAGCACCATCACAACCACCTGCCGGTGGTCGACGAGGACGGGCGGTTGGCGGGCATGGTCACGCGGGCCGATGCGCTCGCCGCCATCGTCGACGGCGAGTAGGGATGGAGCGGGCAGTCGCCCGGATCGACCTCGGCGCGCTGCGCGCCAACTGCGAACGGTTACGGGTAGAGCTGGGCGAGGCGCGGCTCTGTGCGGTGGTGAAGGCCGACGGCTACGGGCACGGGGCGGTCGACGTGGCCGGGGCGGCGCTCGCCGGCGGCGCCGGCGCCCTGGCCGTGGCGACGGCGGGTGAGGCCGGTGAGCTGGGGGTGGCGGGATTGGTCGGCGCGCCTGGTGAGGGGCGGCCTGAGCTGCTCACGCTCGGCGCGCTCACCGTGGCGGAGGTCGACGTCGTGCTCGGCGCGGAGTCCGCGGTCGGCGTCTGGACCCCTGCCTTCCTCGACCTCGTCGCCGCCCGCGCCCGCGCCGTCGGTCGCCCGGCGCGCGTCCACGTCAAGCACGACAGCGGCATGGGGCGGCTCGGCACCTTCGACGGCGAGGAGGTGGTGCGGCTGGCGCGGGCGACCGCCGCCGACCCCGATCTGGAGCTGGCCGGCGTCTGGACCCACTTCGCCACCGCCGACGAACCGGACGACGATGATGGCTACTTCTTCGAGCAGCTCGCCCGGTTCGAGCCGGTCGCCGAGGCGGTCCACGCCGAGCACCCCGGGGTAACCGTGCACGCCGCCAACAGCGCCGCCGTCTTCCGCTCGGAGCGCTCCCGCTTCGACATGGCCCGCTGCGGCGTGGCGATCTACGGCCTCGACCCGTTCCAGGCCGATCCGGCTGAGCGCGGCCTCACGCCGGTGCTGTCCCTGCGCTCCTACATCGCCGCGGTGAAGCGCTTTCCGGCCGGACAGAGCGCCGGGTACGGGCGCCGCTGGCGCGCCCCCCGGGACACCTGGGTGGGGGTCGTGCCGCTCGGCTATGGCGACGGCGTGCGCCGCGCCCTGACGAACAACTGTGACGTGCTCGTCGGCGGCCGCCGGTACCCGCTGGTCGGGACGGTCTCGATGGACAACCTCACCGTCGACCTCGGCCCGGAGACGACCGTCGAGCCGGGGGCGGAGGCGGTCCTGATCGGGCGTCAGGGCGAGGCGGAGATCCGCGCCGAGGAGGTTGCCGCCCGGCTCGACACGATCAACTACGAGGTCACGACCGCGATCCTGCCGCGGGTGCCGCGGAGGGCGACGGGGGCCGCGTGAGCCTCGCCGACGATCTCCGCGCCGCGCCGCTGCCCGCCGCCGCGATCCGCGCTCTGGGCGGGGCGGAGGGCGTCTGGATCGCCGGCGGGGCGGTCCGTGACGCGGCGCTGGGCCGCGACATCACCGACCTCGACCTCGCCGTTGCGGGCGATCCCGGGCCGGTCGCGAAGGCCCTCGGCCGCGAGCTGGGGGAGCACGCCTTCGAACTCTCTGCCGAGTTTCGCACCTGGCGCGTCGTCGCCGGCGGGTGCGGCTGGCAGGTCGACGTCACCGCGCTGCGTGGCGACTCGATCGAGGCCGACCTGGCCGCGCGCGATTTCACCGTGGGCGCCGTCGCCGTGCCGCTCGCCGACGGGGAGGCGATCGACCCGACCGGCGGCCTCGTCGATCTGGAGCGCGGCGTCCTGCGCGCCGTCGGCCCGGGGAGCTTCGACGAGGACCCCCTGCGCCTGCTGCGTGCCGCCCGGCTTGCCGCCGACCTGAGCCTGGAGATCGACCCTGGCACCATCGCGCTCGCCCACCGCAGCGCCGCGCGGGCCGCCGATCCTGCCGGGGAGCGCCAGCTGGCCGAGCTGCGCCGGCTCTTGGGTGGCCCGGCGCCGCTGCGGGGCCTCGAGCTGCTCGACGAGCTGCGGCTCACCACCGTCGTCCTGCCCGAGCTGGAGGGGACGAAGGGGGTGGAACAGGGGCCCAACCACCACCTCGACGTGCACGGGCACACGCTCGAGGTGCTCGCCCACACCCTCGAGATCGAGGCCGACCTCGCCCGCTTCGTCGGCCCCGAGCGCGCTGCCGAGACCGCCGCCTTCCTCGCCGATCCACTGGCCGACGAGATGGACCGCGCCACGGCGCTGCGCTTTGGCGCGCTCCTCCACGACATCGCCAAGCCGCAGACCCGACAGGAGAAAGACGGTTTCGTCGGCTTCAAGGGCCACGACGTCGAGGGGGCGGCGACGATCGGCGAGATCATGGGCCGGCTGCGCGCCTCCCGCAGGCTGACCCGTTACCTGCAGGCGCTGACCCTCCATCACCTGGTCCTCGGCTTCATGGTCCGTGAGGCGCCGCTGCCGCCCCGCCGCGTCCACGATTACCTGCGGGGGACCGAACCGGTGACCGTCGACGTCACCCTGTTGACCGTGGCCGACCGCCTCTCGGCCCGTGGCGCCGGCCCGATCGCCGCGCCGGAGATGGTCCAGGCCCACCTCGATCTCGCCCGCGAGATGGTCGGAGCGGCGCTCGACTGGCTCCGCGAGGGGCCGCCGCGACCGCTTCTGCGGGGCGATGAGATCGCCGCCGAGCTCGGCATCGAGGGCCCCGAGATCGGCCAAAAGCTGGCCGAGCTGGAGGCCGCCCAATATGCAGGCGAGATCACCGATCGTGCCGGGGCACTCGGAATGCTGCGCGGTTGAGATACGCTCTTCGGCCGCATGGCTAAAGAGGAAAAGATCGAAATGGAGGGCGAGATCACCGAGGCCCTCCCCAACACCATGTTCCGGGTCAAACTGGACAACGGGCACGACGTGCTCGGCCACATCTCCGGCAAGATGCGCCGCCACTACATTCGCATCCTGCCGGGCGACCGCGTGAAGATCGAGTTGTCGCCGTACGACTTGGATCGCGGGCGGATCACCTATCGCTACAAATGACGGCCTGAGGGCGCGCGCCGGGGCGAGCCTCTGAAGCCGCCCCGTCGGAGGGTTTGTAGCCCCTGAGGCTGTTGTCCGGGGGAGGAGCCCGGCCCATGAAGCCGGCGCCCGGGGGAGAAGAGGATGCGGCCCCGGAAGCTGTCGCCCGGAAGGGATGGGGCCCGGGCAAGCTGCCGCCCCGAAAGGCCCCCGGCCCCCTCGAGCTGCCGCCCGTGGGGGAAAGGGCCCCGGCCCCCTTGAGCTGACGCCCTAGGGGGAAGGGACGGGCCGTCTCGTCCACGGCCCTGGCAGGCTGTGGCCGCGGCCGAGACGGCCGAGGATGCGGGGAGCGGGCGGGGGAAGCAGGGAAGGCCCCCGGGAGGGTGCGGGCGAGTCCGAGGCGGATCCCTCGCGGGGGCCTCACGGATCCCCTGATCCCGGCCCCCGGGGGTCGGGAGGTGTGACGGATCCCTCACCGGACCGGACCCCGTCACGAAGATGCCGGGAACGTCACCCTTCCTCCCGACCCTTCCATTGCTCAGGAATCTCCGTGTTTGGTTCTGGTTGCTCAGCAACCAAAACTCGACGCGCGTCCCACGACCCCCGATCCCGGCCCCGGGGGCCGGAGGGTGCGACCGATCCGTCACGGGACCGTCACGGAAGAGGGACCCCGTCACGAAGACGTAGGGAACTCCACGCCTCCTCCCGTGTTGTCCAACGCTCACGGACGCGTTCCGTACTTTGACCATGCCATGGCAGGGTCAAAGTACGGAACGCGTTCCCGGGCCCTCTTTCCGGGCCCGGGAACGGACCGAAGGTTCAGGAAAGGGTGACGTTCCCGGCGTCTTTGTGACCGATCGGGGTGGGGTGTGGCCTCTCCCGCACGGACCCGTCACGTAAGTCCGACCCCCTCCGTCCGTGCGTCCCCCCTCATCCCCGTGTCGTCTTTTCACGACCCCCTCCCATCCCTGCCCCGCGTTTTTCACGACCTCCCCCGTCCCTGTACGCCCCTTCCCCACGACCCCCTCCCGTCCCGGGCGCCTCATGGCGCTCACAGCCTGCCAGGAGCGCCATGAGGCGCCCGGGACCATCTCGGACGGGTGCGGGGGTCGGGGTCGCGGCGCCACGCGCCCCGGGCGGCATCTCGGACGGGTGCGGGGCCGGGGTCGAGCAGCAACTCGGACGGCCGGAGCGGCCGGGGTCGCGACGCGCCGCGCCGCCGCGACGCATCTCGGACGGGTGCGGGGCCCGGGATCGGGCCGTTCCTTACCGCCCACTCACCCGTAGCTAGCCCAGCGGATCTGCCAGCTCCGCGATAAGGGCCGACCAGGCGAAGTCGCGGGCGCCCTCGCCGGTACCGTCGCGGGGGTCGTAGTACTCGCGAAGGCCTGAGCGGGTGACGGCGCCGATCGCGCCTGCGGCCAGGCGTTCCGCCTCCTGCAGGTAGCCGAGGCGGCGCAGGCCGAGCCAGACGAGCCAGCTGGAGTTGATCCAGGTCGGGCCGCGCCAGTAGCGGCGGATCGGGCCGCGGCCGCCGGTGGGGTCGTAGGTGGGCTCGGCGACCGATACCGACGGTGGCGCCACCGGGGTGAGGAACTCGCGCGTGCTGAGCAGGTGCTCCTCGACCAGGCGGCGGCCGATCGTGTCGGGCAGGTCGGGCAGCGCCAGTGGCGCGAGGCTCGCCCAGGTGACCGGGGCGGGGCGGAGGCCGCCGGGCTGGGCCTCGTCGACGAAGAGCCCGCGCCGCTCGTCCCAGAGGCGCTCGACCAGCGCCGGCGTCGCCGACGGCCGGCCGAGGCTCTGCAGCGAGAGCGACCAGAGGGTGTTGACCAGCGTCTCGCAGAGGACGGGGCCGCCACGATCGCGGATCCGCCGCGCGTCCCAGCCCAGCCGCCGGTTCTGGGCGACCAGGAGAGGGAAGCCGGCCCGCCCGTTCGCGCGTCCCCGCCAGACCGGTTCGAACTTGGGCGAAGCGTCGAGACCCGACTCGTCGGGCTGGACGATCCAGAGCAGGCCGTCGCCCTCGAGGTCACGGTTGGCCGTCAGCCAATCCGCCTGGGCACCGACCCGGGGCTCCGCCCCCGGGTCGCCGACCGCGATCCGCCACGCCCAGCCCAGCAGCGGCGGCTGGATCGACTCGGTCTGCCGCGCCCGGCGCGTGGCGACGTTGTAGAAGGCGCGCCGCACGCCGTAGACCGGCCGGTGCCAGAAGATCGTGTGCCCGATGAAGCCGTCCGGCCGCTGCACGGCGAGCAGGCTCTCCAGCTCGGCCCGCGAGCGCGCGGGCTCGAAGCGCCGGTTGGCGATCGCCGCGAAGCAGGAGTCCCAGTACCACTGCCAGGGATAACGGCCGGGGCTCGGTTCCGTGTAGGCGTAGGGGATGTCGCCCGCCTCGCCTTCGCGCCAGTTCTGACGGAGGACGCGTTCGGCCTCCGCGAGCGCCCGTCGCCCGTCGTCCATGCGCCGGGACGCTATCTGGCGCAGATCGTGCAACTGGCTCCGCGAGCGCGCAACTTCTGCCCCGGCTCGTAAAGATGTGGCGCCGCAACTGGCCCGGACGGGTCGTGTTTGCGAATACTCATGCCCGAATCGTCCACCTTCAGCCACCGCCGCGCCGCCGTCGCCCTCGCGGTCGCCGCCTGCCTCGCCGTCCTGGCCGCTGTCGTCAATCCCGGCTCCGCCGACTCGGCGCCACTCACCGTCACCGTGCTCGGCCAGACCGCGGAAATGCCGCCCGCCTCATGCCCGGGCAAGATCGTCAACAACGTCGAGGTCAAACCGTGCCGGGTGGAGGGCCACGTCACCGGCTTCCAGTCGATCGCCGACGGCATCGCGCGCCCCTACGAGGCGCCCTACGACGGCAAGATCGTCGCCTGGTCGATCACGTTGGCGAAACCCTCGACCACGGAAACCGAAACGACGACCAACGAGGTCGGCTTCTTCAACGAATTCCTCGGCGAACCGTCCGAGGCGCGGATCGGAATCCTGAAGCCGGTCGAAGGCACCAACCCGCCCAAGTACACGCTCGTGCGGCAGAGCCCGCTCCAGGTCCTGAACCCCTACTTCGGCACCACCCCGATCTTCGCCCTCAAGCAGCCGCTGTCGATCCTCCAGGGCCAGGTCGTCGCCCTCACCGTCCCGACCTGGGCGCCGATGTTCGCCTTCAACGTCTCCAGCGAAAACACCTGGCGTGGCAGCCGCCTCCCGGAACACTGCTCGTCGAAAGAAGACATCCAGGGTGGCCACCCGCAGCAGGGCGTCGGCAAGACGAAGTCCTACGGCTGCTACTACTCGAACGCCCGCCTGCTCTACACGGCGACGCTGGTCAAAAACCCGAAAGTCGAAATCGGCGAATAGCCCCGCACCGGTCCAGGGCGCGGTCTAACCGAGCAGTTCAAGGAAGCACGGAGCGACGCGAGGGGAGCGCACACCAGTGCGTGAACCGAAGCGGAGCGGCCGAAGACGTCGAAATGCGCCGGTTAGAGCGCGCCCTGCCGGAGACCGCAGTAGGGGCAGTCGCTCACGTCGATGCCGATCAGCTGATCGCAGCGGCGGCAGGCGCGCAGGTTTTCCGGACTGCGCGGCAGGGACGACGCGGACGGGGCCAGGGGGAGGACCATCGCGACCGGGAACATCTCCTCGCCGGTCTCGCGGTCGCGGTAGATCTGGCCGGGTTCCGCCGGGGCGATCGCCTCGCGGCCGGAGGCCGGGGCACGCATGCGGTAGAGCTGCTTGCTGTTCATCGCCGCACAGACTATTAGCTTGGGCGGAACGACATGCGCGTCCTGATCTTCCACGGCTACATGCTGCGCGGGACCGGCAGCAACATCTACAACGTCAACCTGGCGCCGGCCCTGGCGCGCCTCGGCCACGAGGTGCACCTGCTCTGCCAGGACCGCGAGGTGCGGATCCCCGGCGTCGAGATCCACAACCCGGACATCGGTGGCCTCCTGCCGGTCTACGTGAAAGACCCGTACCCGGGCTTCGCGGTGAAGAGCTTCGACGAGCTGACCGCAGCCGAGCTCGACCGCTATCTCGACGCCAACGTCGCCGCCGTGCGGGAGGTCGCCGACCGGGTGGGGGGGATCGACGCCGCGCTGGCCAACCACCTGGTGATGGGCCCGGCGATCCTCGCCCGCGCCGAAGTCGCCCCGTTCGCCGCGAAGATCCACGGCTCGGCGCTCGAGTACACGGTCAAGCCGCATCCGCGCTTCCTTCCCTATGCCTACGAGGGGATGGAGGCGGCCCGCGGTGTGCTGGTCGGCTCGGCCCACACCGGCGAATCGCTCTGGGCGGCGTTGCCCGACCTTCCCGACCTTCGTGAGAAGACCCGGCTCGGCCCGCCCGGCGTCGACGTCGGGGAGTTCGCCCCGGGCGACGCGGGCCGCGATCCGGTGGTCACCTTCGTCGGCAAGCTGATCGTCTCCAAGGGGGTCGACCTGCTGCTCGCCGCCTGGCCGCTGGTCCGCGCCAGGCATCCGCGGGTGCGGCTGCAGGTCGCCGGCTTCGGTGCCTACGAGGAGGGGCTCCGGCGCCTGCAAACGGCGCTCGACCGTGGTGATCTCGGGGACGCGCGCGCCGTCGCCGCGGCGGGATGGGCGCTGGAGGGTGGCGAGGAGAAGCCGCTGTCGATCCTCTCCGCCTTCCTCGCCGACCCGCCCCCCGGTTACGCCGATGCCGCCCGTGCCGCCGCCGGATCGGTCGAGTGGCTCGGCCGGCTCGAGCACGACGAGGTGGCGCGGCTCCTGCCCGGTGCCCAGGTCCTGGTCATGCCGAGCACCTTCCCCGAGGCCTTCGGGATGGTCGCGGTCGAGGCCGCCGCCTGTGGCACGCTGCCGGTCTCAGCCGGCCACTCGGGGATGCGCGAGGTCTCCCGCCGCCTCGCCGCCGATCTCCCGGAGGATGCCGCCCCACTCACGTCCTTCCCGGTCGAGCCCGGCGCGGTGGAGGCGATCGCCGACCGGCTCGGGCGCTGGTTCGATCTCCCCGAGACAACCCGAGCGGAGGCCCGCGCAGCGCTGGTCGGAACGGTCGCGCGACTCTGGAGCTGGGAGGGGGTAGCCCGCGGCGTGCTTGACGCCGCGGCCGGAAACCTAGGTGGACTGCCGGTCCCGGCCCCCTAGTGCCGAGCGTCATTTAGATGGGAACGCGTCCCGCCGCCGCGCGTCAATAGAATGCCGCGCGGTGTTCACGAACCGCCTCCCGATAGCCAAATTGGCCGGTGCCGTTGTCGCGCTCTCGGCCGTGATTGCGGCGGTGATGTTGTCGATCAACTGGAACGGCGCCGAGGACTCCACGGCCGCCCCGAAGATCGACGATCTGCTGAACATCATGATCGTCGTCTCCTCGGTCATCTTCGCAATCGTCGTCGTCGCGCTGGCCTACGCGCTGATCGCCTTCCGGGCGAAACCGGGCGACGAGTCGGACGGCGAGCCGATCCACGGCAACACCCGCCTGGAGATCGCCTGGACCGTGATCCCGACGATCATCGTTCTCTTCGCCGGTGGCTGGAGCTGGAAAGTCCTGAACGAAATCGAAGAAACGAACCCCAGGCACCTGACCGTCGACGTCTTCTCCCAGCAATTTGCCTGGTCGTTCGCCTACCCGGGCAAAGAATATGCCTACTCCCAGGGAGTTCTTCACGTCCCGGTGAACCGGCAGATCGTCTTCAAAATGCACTCCCAGGACGTCATCCACTCGTTCTGGGTGCCCCAGTGGCGGATCAAGAAAGACAACGTCCCCGGCATCACTACCACCGCGATCGTGACGCCGACCAAGACCGGGACCTACCAGCTGATCTGCACCGAGCTTTGCGGCTTCGGCCACTCGACGATGCGCGCCAAAATCATCGTCCAGTCGGAGTCCGCCTTTGAAAAATGGGTCGGAGGCCTGAAAGAAAAAGTCCCCACCCCGATGATGGTGTCGGTGAAACAGGACACGGAGACCAATCCGGAACCGCTCGAACGGGTGGAAGCGGAATAATGGAGGCGAAGTAGATGGTTGCAGCGTTCACTCGACCCGGCTGGTATCGCGCGGTGCTCTGCACGGTCCTCGCCGCCGCATTCGGCGTTGGCCTCGTGGTCCTGCTGCGCTCCATCTCAGGCCTCTCCGCCTTCCAGAGCGAACAGGCGGGGTACCCGCAGGTCGTCGTGCCGCTGATCCTCGCGCCGCTCGGCTTCCTGCTCGGCATCGGCTGCTTCGACTATTGGTTGCGCTGGGGCTTCGGCCTGCCGACGATCCCGGACGACCATTCGTCGCACGGCGCCTACAGCTGGAAGGACTACTTCAAGGTCAATACCGACCACAAGGTGATCGGCGTCCAGTACGTCGTCACCTCGTTCATCTTCTTCCTGATCGGCGGCCTGCTGGCGATGCTGATCCGGGCCGAGCTCGCCCAACCGGGCACGCAGATCGTCGGCGCCTCGACGTTCAACAGCCTCTTCTCGACGCACGCGGTGCTGATGATCTTCGTCTTCATCATCCCGATGTTCGCCGGTATGGCCAACTACGTGCTGCCGCTGATGATCGGCGCACCGGACATGGCGTTCCCGCGCCTCAACGCGCTCAGCTACTGGATGCTGCCGCTGGCCGGGATCATGTTCCTCGCCTCCTTCCTGGCCCCCGGCGGCGCCTTCGACGCCGGCTGGACCGGTTACGCACCGCTCTCGACGAGCGCGCCACTCGGACAGTCGTTCTTCAATATCGGCGTCCAGTTCGCCGGCTTCTCATCGATCTTCACGGCGCTCAACTTCCTCGTCACGATCGTCACCATGCGCGCGCCAGGGATGACCTTCTGGCGGATGCCGCTGCTGGTCTGGGCGAACCTCTCGACCTCGCTGCTGGTCGTCGCCGCGACGCCGTTCATCTCGGGCGCCCAGTTCATGGTCCTGCTCGATCGCATCCTGCACACGAACTTCTTCCAGTTCGGCGCCGGTGGCGACGTGATCAGCTACCAGCACATCTTCTGGTTCTACTCCCACCCGGCGGTCTACATCATGATCCTGCCGGGGTTCGGGATCATCTCCGAGGTCATCTCGGTGCACGCCCGGAAACCCATTTTCGGCTACCGCCTGATGGCGCTGGCGCTGATCGGGATCGTCGTGCTCAGCTACTCGGTCTGGGCGCACCACATGTTCGTCGCGGGCATGTTCTCGTGGCTGCGCGTGCCGATGATGCTGACCACGCTGCTGATCGCGGTGCCGACCGGGATCAAGATCTTCTCCTGGCTCGGAACCCTCTATTTCGGCAAGATCCACACGAAATCGACGGCGATGCTGTTCGCGCTGGCGATGATCGTGACCTTCACGATCGGCGGGATCTCGGGCGTCATGCTCGGCATGGTGCCGTTCGACATCCACGTCTCCGACACGTACTTCATCGTCGCCCACATCCACTTCGTCCTCTTCGGCGGTTCGGTCTTCACGATCTTCGCCGGCCTCTACCACTGGTTCCCGAAGATGACCGGGCGGATGTACGACGAGCGGCTCGGGCGCATCCACTTCTGGGGCACCCTGATCGGCACCTGGGGCACCTTCATCCCGATGCACTGGGTCGGTATGGACGGCATGCCCCGACGGGTCGCCGACTATGCGAGCCAGTTCGGCGACTGGAACCTTCTGATCAGCTGCTTCGCCTTCCTGCTCGGGGCGGTCCAGCTCATCTTCGTCTACAACATGATCGTCTCCTGGCGGTTCGGGCCCAAGGCGCCCGACAACCCCTGGGGCGGCAAGTCGATCGAGTGGCTGGTCTCCTCGCCCCCGTCGGTCTTCAACTTCGACGAGATTCCGCGGGTCGTCGGCGGGCCGTACGAGTACGGCATCCCGGGTGCCCGGCACGCGATCATGCCGGGCGAAGGCGCCGAGGTCCCGGCTACCCAGCAGACCGTGGTGGGCTCGTGAGCGACGCCATCGCTGCCGTCGAGAGGCGCCCGCTGCTCGTCTTCCTCAACGAGGTTGCGGGCGGTCGCAAGCTGCTGCAGGCCGTGCTCGAGCGCACAGGGCAGGGCACCGTGTCCCAGGTGATCGTGGCGGCGCCGCAGAACCAGCCGACGATCGGTACGCGGATCGCGCGCGACGACCTCTACGCGTCGGCCCGCGCCCGGGTCGAGGTGACGATGTCGGTGTTCGCCGCGTTCGGGATCGATTCGGTCGGCGAGGTGCTCGATCCGGCACCGAACCTGGCGCTCGGCGACGCGATCCGGGCCAACCGGCCGTCCGAGGTGCTCTTTTCGGCTCTCTATGACACCCGTTTCGGCTTCGCCCGCAAGGACCTGGTCGAGGTCTGCCGCGAGATCGCCGAGCCGGAGGCGAGGTTCACCCACGTTCCGGTGCGGGTCGAAGAAGACGCGATCCGCCTCGACCTCAGCCACGTGCTGGTGGTCGCCACGAAGACCGTCCACGCCGCCGACCTGGTGGAGCGCCTCAAGGAGCGCGCCGCGGGCCGTCCGCATCGGTACACGATCATCTGCCCGCGTAGCCAGGAGGTTCCCGAGGAGCAGGTCATCCGCGATCTGGCTGCCACCTTGGCCGACCTCTACCGGGTCGACGTCGACGCGACCGGCTTGCCGATCTCGAGCGACGAACCCTTCGAAGCGGTGCGCAACGCGATCGAGCACTACCGCGTCGACGAGATCTTGATCTCGACCTTCGCCGGCGAGGAATCCCGCTGGCTGCAGAGTGACCTGCTCGGCCGGGTCCGCGAGATCACCGACAAGCCGGTCAGCCACGTCGAGTCTGGTCGCGCCCCCGCGGCGTTCGCCTCGGTCGTGGCAGAGGGAGGTGAGCACTGATGGAGAGCGCGTCCGTACCGCTTCCGCACGGCGCCGGCGGGCATGCCGCCGAGCACGAGCACCACGGCCCCCCGGCCGCGAACCAGAGTTCGCGGATCGACCGTCAGGTGCTCGGGATCCTGATTTTCATCATCTCCGAGGTGATGCTCTTCGGGTCGTTCTTCGCGTCCTACTTCTTCCTGCGCGTGGTCGTGAACCCAGCGGCCTGGCCGCCGCATCCGTTCGAACTGCCGGTTGCGGTCGCCGGGATGAACACCGCGATCCTGGTGTCGTCGAGCTTCACGATCCATTACGCCCTGGAGGGCATCCGCAAGGGCAACAAACAGGCGATGAAACTCGGCCTGGCCCTGACCTGGATCCTCGGCATGACCTTCCTCTTCGTGCAGATCAACGAGTACGTGCACATCGGGTTCAGCGCTCGCACCGAGGCCTTCGGGACGATCTTCTACTCGCTGACCGGCCTGCACGGCGCCCACGTCTTCCTCGGGCTGACGCTGCTCACGGCCGCGACGATCCGCGCCTTCCGCGGCCACTTCGACAAGGAGCCGGAGAAGCACCTCGGGGTCGAGGTCCCCGGGATCTACTGGCACTTCGTCGACATCATGTGGATCATCGTCTTCGCGACCGTCTACATCCTTTAGCGGCGTCTCAGGTGCTGGTCGACTCGCGGTCGGTCGCGCCGCGGGAGGGGTGGGGCCGATGAACTACAACGAGGCCGCGGTCTTCAAATGGGTGATCATTGTCGCCATCGCGGGCGCCACCGTGGTCGGCCTGACGCTGCTGACCCGCCCCCTGGTCGGCGCCCTCTGGGGCTTGGTCCTGGTGATCGCCGGTTGTGTCTACGGCTTTCGCTGGAGTCGCGACTGGTGGCGTAACTCCCGCAATCGCCCCGGCGGTCCCGACTACAAGCCCTGAGTGGACGGGCCGCCCCTCGAGCGCGTTCGCATTTAGCCCTAACCGATCCGGCAAAGTCGAACGCTCGGGAAAGGCCCCGGCCGCCTCAAGCTGTCGCCCCTTGCGGAAAGGGACGGGCCGTCTCGTCCACGGCCCTGGCAGGCTGTGGCCGTGGCCGAGACGGCCGAGGGTGCGGGGAGCGGGCGGCGGAAGCACGAAAGGCCCCTCGCGGGAGGATGCGGGCGAGTGAGGCGGATCCCTCACGTGATGGA
>JAFDWO010000083.1 GCA_018268415.1 Actinomycetota bacterium
CAAGCGCGACTGGCGCTCTCCCGGCGGGGGTCGGCATCTCTATGCGTTCCTCCGGGATCTTGGACGGCCTCGCTGCGCTCGGCCTCTCGATCTCAGAAGAACAAGGGGGAGGTTGTCCTATGAGCGAGATCGACCCCCCTGCGCGAGGCGGTCGCGACGCCCGTCGCCGACGGGGACGCGAGGCGGAGGAGCGCGTTGGTGCCTGAGGAAGCGAAGGCCGACCGCCGCCTCCCCGGGCAGGAGCGCCGCGCCGAGCTGGGCTCGCAGTCGCCGCTCTGGCCCGCCCCCGGATCGGGTCTCGCGCTCGCCGGTTACCGCCGCGATCACGACGAGGGTGAACCCGAGCGCGACTGGCCCGAGTACAGGGGGACCATCCTGCGGCACCCGAAGCGCCCGCCGGTCCCGATCCCCGACACGCTCAGTGAGCTGACCGGGCCGCTGCTCGGCGCCGACCGCATCGGCGCCGCCGACTTCGATCTCACTGCGGGCCTCGGCGGTGAGCCGCAGGGACAGCGGATCATCGTCCACGGCGTCGTCCGTGACGGCAACGGCCACCCCCTGCCCGAAACCCTGGTCGAGGTCTGGCAGGCGAACGCCGCCGGCCGCTACTGGCACCAGGGAGACGATCACCCGGCGCCGCTCGACCCGCACTTCGAGGGCGTCGGCCGCTGTCTCACCGACCGCGACGGCCGCTACCGCTTCCTCACGATCCGGCCCGGTGCCTACCCCTGGCGCAATCACTTCAACGCCTGGCGCCCCGCGCACATCCACTTCTCGCTGTTCGGGCGGGCCTTCACCCAGCGGCTGATCACGCAGATGTATTTCCCCGGCGACCCGCTGTTCGTCCACGATCCGATCTTCAACTCGATCCGCGATCCGGCCGACCGCCGTCGCCTGATCGCCGGCTTCGATCTCGAGGCGACGGCGCACGAATGGGCACTCGCCTTCCGCTTCGACATCGTTCTCCGCGGCCGCGCCCGAACCCCTTTCGAGGGAGCCGCGTGAGCGAGGCAGGCGACCGCCCCCTGGCGCCCACCCCGTCGCAGACGATCGGGCCGTTCTTCCACTTCGCCCTCGCCTGGAGCGACGGCGGCCTCGTCGTGTCGGAGGGCACCCCGGGAGCGATCCGGATCTCCGGCGCGGTCCGCGATGGCGCGGGCGAGCCGGTCCCGGACGCCCTGGTCGAGACTTGGCAGGCGGATCCAGACGGCCGCTTCGCCCACCCGGACGATCCTCGCGGCGCGGTCGCCTGGAGCGGCTTCCGCGGGCTCGCCCGGGTGACGACCGACGGCCGCGGCGAGTTCGAACTCCTGACCCTGAAGCCGGGTGCGCTTCCGGGGCCCGGCGAGACCGTGCAGGCGCCGCACCTGGTTGCCTCGATCTTCGCCCGTGGCCTCCTCCAGCGGCTCGTGACCCGGATCTACTTCGCCGACGAGGAGAGCGCGAACGCCGGCGACCCGGTCCTCGGCTCGCTCGCGACAGCGCAGCGTCAGGGCCTCCTCGCCGAGCCCGTCGACGGCGGATACCGCTTCGAGGTTCACCTGCAGGGAGCCACCCAAACGACCTTCTTCGCGATCTGAACGAGCGGCTGGCGTGGACAAGGAAATCTTCTCCGGCCTCTTCTACGCGAGGGCGATGGCCGATTGCACCCTCGCCGCCCATCGCGACCGCCTGGCGGGGGGCCGATGACCGCGGTTGCGCTCCACCACGTGGTCAGCGGCGGCACTGCGGATCCGCCGCTGCTGCTGCTCGGCTCGCTGGGCAGCGACGTCTCGATGTGGGAGCCGCAGCTGGGACGGCTCGAACGCCGCCTGCGGATCGTCCGGGTCGACCTGCGCGGCAACGGCGCCTCGCCGGCGCCCGCCGGCCCCTACGCGATCGCCGATCTCGCCGCCGACGTCGTTGCCCTGCTCGACGAGCTCGACATCGCCGGCGCCTCGGTCTGCGGGCTGTCCCTGGGCGGGATGGTCGCGATGCGGCTGGCGCTCGACCACCCCGATCGCCTCGATCGACTCGTCCTCTGCTGCACCGCGGCGCGGCTCGGCCCGCCGCAGGGCTGGCTCGAGCGGGCGGACCTGGTCCGCCGACGGGGCACGGAGGCGGTGAGTGAGGCGGTGGTCGGCCGCTGGTTCACGCCGTCCTTCGCCGGCGCCAACCCGGCATTGATGGACTCGATGAAAGCGATGGTCGCGGCGACCCCGAGCGAGGGCTACGCGGCGTGCTGCGAAGCGATCGCGGGCTTCGACGTCGAGTCGCGACTCGGGAGCGTCGAGGCGCCGACCCTGGTGCTGTCGGGCAACCGCGACGAGGCGGCGCCGCCGTCGTTGGGCCGGCTGATCGCCGATGGCATCCCGGACGCCGCCCACATCGAGGTCCCCGCGGCCCACCTCGCGAGCTACGAGGCGGCCGCGCAGGTGAGCGCGGCAATCGCCGCCCACCTCCTCGGCACGCCGAAAGCGGCCTAGGGACATGGACGCAGGCGACCACCGGAGGGGGATGCGAGTGCGTCGGGAGGTGCTGGGTGACGAGCACGTGGACCGGGCCATCGCCCGCACGGATGCCGTCACCGCCGATTTCCAGGACTTCATCACCCACTACGCCTGGGCGGGTGTCTGGTCGCGGGACGGCCTCGATCGGCGCCAGCGCAGCCTGGCGACGATCGCCGCCCTCGTCACCCTGCGAGCCGGGAAGGAGCTGGCGATGCACGTTCGCGCGGCGCTGCGAAACGGGCTCAGTGTCGAGGAGGTGAAGGAGGTGATCCTCCACACTGCGATCTACGCCGGCGTGCCCGCGGCCAACGCCGCCCTGGAGGTCGCTCACCCGATCCTCCTGCCGGCGCAGGGCGCCGCGGCGGCGGACCGGGTGGCCGGTGGGCTCCCGCCGGCCGATCTGCTGCCGAACCTCAGCCGGCTGCTGGGTGACCGCATCCGTCACGGACTCGAGCAGTCGCCCTACCCCGATCTCAACGCGAACCACGCTTGGGTTTTGCGGGCCCTCCCCGCGGATGGGGCAAGGACGACGGACCTCGCCGGCAGGGGCGGCGTCAGCACCCAGGCGGCGAGCGAAGCCGTGACCGAGCTGGTGGGGGACGGCTACCTGGAGCGGTTGTCGGACGAGCGCGACGGGCGCGCGAAGATCATCCGCCTGACCGGGAAGGGTGTCGACGCGCGGAGCTTCCTCGACGAGCTGGACCGCGAGCTCGAAGCCCGGCTCGCCGCCGAGCTCGGCGGCGAGGTGAGTGGCGTTCTGGCAGCCCTCGCCAGGATCGTCGCCGGCGGTCGCGGCGACTCCGGGCAGTGACCACCTCGGGCGCCCAGACTGGCGTGCGTCCCGGGATGCCATCTCCGGCTAAGTTACCGTCCGGTACACCGTGTGGTAAGGTGCGGGCCATGGCGCAATCCACTTCCCCGGAAAGACTGTCGCGGCAGGAGCGCGGACAGTTGATCGAAGCGGCGGCGACCCGCCTCTTCGCCCAGCGCGGCTATGCGTCGACGTCGGTCGAGGACATCGTCGCCGCGGTGGGGGTGACGAAGCCGATGCTCTACCGGCACTTCGAGTCCAAGCGCGAGCTGTGCATCCGGCTGCTCCAGCGATACCGGGACGAGCTGATCGCCGCCGCGCTGACTCATTTCAGCGGCGACGAGGCCGGTCTCGGCTCGCGCTCCGGCCGATCCGTCGACAAAGACGACGATCGGCTCTCGCGGATGATCGACGCCTGGCTGGCATGGGTGGAGGCGCACCCCGACGCCGTCCGCCTGCTGTTCGTGCCGATCAGCGGCGATGACGAGGTCGTGCGCGTGCAGAGCGAACTCCACACCCGACAGCGCGACTCCCAATCGGCCCTCCTGCGCGAGTTCGAACCGGGCCTTTCCGAGGCCGACGCCGAGCCCCTCGCCGAGATCACCCGCGCCGGCCTGGCCGCCGTGGCGCTCTGGTGGCTCGCCCACCCGGATCGGCCGCGGGCAGACGCGCGCCGGGCGTTGCTGACGATGGTCGACGGAATCCTGTCGAGGTACGGCCGATGAGCGCGGACCGGGCGTCGGCGACGGTGCAGCGGAGCAAGCTCTGGTTCGAGTCGGCGGGCGAGCGCTGCGCGGCCTGGCATTACCCGGGGGCCGGCGGAGCCTGCGTCGTGATGGCGAGCGGTGGCGGCGTCCCGAAGGAGCCCGGCACGGACCGCTTCGCGGCCCGCTTCCAGGCCGCTGGATTCAGCGTCTTCGCGTTCGACTACCGCCGGCTGGGCGAGAGCGAGGGCCGGCCGCGACAAGTGATCCGCATCCGTGACCAGCTCGCCGATCTCGCAGCCGCGATCACCCGCGCCCGCGCACTTCCCGAGGTCGATCCCGAGCGAGTCGCCCTCTGGGGCTTCTCATTGTCGGGCGGCCACGTGCTGAAGCTCGCCGCCGACGGCGAGGTCGCCGTGGCGATCGCGCAGACGCCGACCGCCGACGGTAGGGCCGCAGCGCCGAATGCCCTGCGACACGAGACCCTCGGCGTAATCCTGCGGTTCCCTTTCCTCGCGGCCCTTGACCTGGCGCGCGGCGCCCTCGGCAAGCCCCCGCTCGTGGTTCCTCTCACCGGGCCGCGTGGCTCGGTCGCGATGCTCACGACCCCGGACTCCCAGGACGCCAACCGGGCGCTCAACCCCGAAGACCGCTACCCGGACTGGGAGCAGACGATCGCCGCCCGGTCCGTCCTGCCGATCGGCTTCTACCGACCGTGCCGGGCGGCTCGGCGGATCCAGATCCCGCTCCTGGTCGTGGTCGCCGAGGGCGATCAGTCGGCGCTGGCGGCGCCGGCCGTCCGCGTCGCCGAGCGCGCTTCCAATGCCAGCCTGACGCGCGTGCCCGGTGGCCACTACGCCCCCTTCCTCGCTGCTCACGAGGAGGTCGTCAGCTCCGAGATCGCGTTCCTCGAAGAGCACCTTCTCGCCCGCTGAAGCCGGGCAACGCGACGCCGCCGGCTCCTCGGGAGCGTCCCCCGCGCACCCCGCGCCGACCGTGTACTCATCCAGCCACTTCGGCCCCGGCCTCCTCCGCAGGCTGCAGCCGCCCGTCCCCCGCGGCAAGAGTCCGGACCGCCTCGAGCGCCTGCGACTGCAGCGGCGAGAGGCGCTTGTTCTTGCGCACGAAGGTCGAGAGCGGCGCCCAGAGGTTGCTGTCCTCGAGCCGGATCATGCGCAGCGCGCCGAGCTCCACCTCGCGCCAGACGGCGCTACGGAACAGCAGGCAGGCGCCGAGCCCTTCGATCGTCGCCGCCTTCATCGCCTCGGGATGACCGAGCTCGATCACGATGTTCTCGGGGGTCACCCCTTCGGCGAGGAGCTGGCGGTCGATCAGCTCCCGCCGGATATGGGCGCGGGGCGAGGAAACGAGAGGCAGGCTGCGCAGCTCGGCGATCGTGATCGACTCCGTCTCGGGCCGGAAGTCGGGCGCCGCGACGAGCACGACCTCCTCGCGCCCGACCACCTCCCGCTTCAGCGTCGAGAGGTCCGTCGTCCCTTCGCCGACGATCACGGCGAAATCGCTCGCCCCGGATTGGACGTTGGCGATCGCGCCCTCGGGGTCGGATACGTAGAGGGTGATCTCGGCCGCCGGCCGCTGCTCGCGGATCTGCGAGAGGACGGGTGGAAGCAGGTAGCTGCCGACCGACATGCTGGCGCTGACGGCCACCGAGCCGCGGGCCCCGTCGGCGAGTCCGTCGAGGTCGCGCACCAGCTCCCGGGTATTGGAGAGGACGTCGCTGGCCCACTCGTAGACGCGTTCTCCGGCGTCCGTCGGGCGGGTGCGGTGGCCGTCCCGGTACATCAGCTGCACGTCGAGGCGTTTGGCCAGCGATTTGACGTGGGCGGTGACCACCGGCTGTGCGAGGTAGAGGTGTTCGGCGGCGCGAGAGAAGCCCCCGAGCTCGATCACCGTGCAGAAAACCTCAAGCTTCTGTAGCGTAATCCGGTTGTCGTAGGCGAATGCCAACCCGGGGCCACTATAGCCAAAGAGCTATGGCCTCGGGATAGTTTTCGAGCTATCTCCAGAGCCTCCGATAGGTATTTGAATCGGTGCTCGGCCGGCCCGTAGCGTGGCGGGGCGATGGGAACGAACAAGACCAGGGTGCCGAGCGCGGCGCTCCAAGAGCTGCCGCCGGCGCTGCGTGAGCGGCTGGCGCCTCGTGTCGACCGGCTCGGCTACCTGGGCGAGTTCTTCGTCCGCTCGGCGCCGCAGCCCGAGGCCCTCTGCCACTTCATCGACTGGACGGAGGCGCTGAAGGAGGCGCTGCCGTTCCGGATGACCGAGGCGGTGGCGCTGACCGTCTCCTGCCGGACCGGCAACTCCTACGAGCGCGCCCAGCACGAGCGGCTGGCGCTGAAGCACGGCATGACCGCCGAGGAAATCGAGGCAATCGAGAGCGGCAACCTGGCCAGTGCGCCAGGCCTCAGCGATGCCGAGAACGCGGCCGCGGCGCTCGCGCGCTGCGTCGTCGAGAGCTACGGGCGCGGCTGCGAGCCGGCGGTGATCAGGCTCGCCCGGCTCACCGATGAGGCCACGGCAGTCGCTTGCCTGGCGCTGGCCGGACGCTACCTCGCCCACGCGACGATGGTGAACGCCTGGGGGCTCCGGCCCCCGGTCAGTTCTCCCTTCGAGGAGCCCGATGGCCGCGAACTCGCCTGACAGCGGCCACCACGACCTGCACCTGACCGTGGCCCTCAGCGACACCGATCAGGTCCGCGACCTGGCGAGCGGGGCGATCCCGGTGCCCGGCATCCAGCTGACCTGCCTGTTGCTCGAGGTCGAGGAGATCTTCTTCCGCTTCACCCGGCACCGGGAGTGGGAGGTCTCCGAACTCTCGCTCGCCAAGTACTGCGCCCTGCGCTCGCGCGGCGACGACTCGCTGGTCGCGATCCCGGTCTTCCCCTCACGCTCGTTCCGCCACTCGGCGATCTACGTCCGGGCCGACGGGCCGGTCGACGAGCCGTCCGCTCTGGCGGGGGCGAGGATCGGGGTCCCGGAGTGGGTGGTAACCGCGACCGTCTACGCCCGCGCCCTGCTGCAACACGAGTACGGCGTCGACCCCCGCGACGTGTGCTGGGTCCAGGCCGGCACCAACCAGCCGGGGCGGATCGAGGCGCTGCCGGTCGACCTGCCGCCGGGCGTCGAGGTCGAGCCGGTGCGCGACCGCAGCCTCGCCGCCATGCTCGCCGCCGGCGACCTCGACGCAATCATCGCGCCGCACCCGCCGGCCGGCTTCGAGGACGGGTCCGGCTCGGTTGTCCGTCTGTTCAGCGACTGCCCGGCGGCCGAGGCCGAGTACCACTCGCGCACGGGGATCTTCCCGATCATGCACGTAATCGCCGTTCGCGGCGACGTGTACGAGCGGCACCGCTGGTGCGCCGCGAACCTGTTCGCCGCCTTCCTCGGCGCCAAGGAGGCCAGCGTTCGCCGCCTGGCAGACCCGAACGTGCCGCGGACGCCGCTGCCGGGGGGGACCGAGGCGGCGGTCGACCGCGCACGGAGAGCCTTCGGCGCCGACATCTGGCCTTACGGGATCGAGCCCAACCGGCGGACCCTGGATGCCTTTCTCACCTACTCGGCGGAACAGGGGGTCTGTGAGCGCAGGCTCGAGGTCGAGGACCTGTTCGCCCCCGAGACCGCGGAGTTCTTCCGGGTGTGAGCGCCGGGAGCTTGAGCACTGACAGAGAGAGAAAGGAGCGAGATGTCTTCGAACAACCGCAAAGGCAGGATTCCCTACCCCGGCACCGGCATCGGCGAGTACGTCGATGAGGCGTTCACCGTTCAGGGGTTCTTCGGTCCCTGGGCGAACGTCTTCCGCCACCGGAACCTGGCGCATCCGGTTGCCGCCTCGGACGAGACGCTGGTCTACCAGGGCCTCGACGCCGCGGCCCTGGCGCCGACCGACGCCGCGGCCGCCGACGGCGAGCCGCTGCAGATCCTCGCCGGGAAGCAGAGCGCGGTCGCGATCTCGCGCCGTAGCGCGCCCGCGCCCTTCGCGGAGAAGCTCGTCGACCGCCACCAGATCCGTTTCTACCATCGCGGCGAGTTCCTGCTCGAAACCGAGCTCGGCCCGCTGCCGGTGGGGCCAGGCGACTTCGCCGTCATCCCGGCCAATCTGATCTATCGCGAGCGCCCGCTCCGCGGCGACCCGCTGGTCGTCGTCTTCGAGGTCGAGCAGCCGGTGGTGCTGGCGGAGAAGCTCTGGGACAGCGTCGGCTTCGCCGGCGGCTTCGTCGACTACTCCGAGATGGAGCTGCCGGAGCCCGATCCGGAGGCCGGGCCCGGCGAGCCGACCAGGGTCCGGATCCGCGACGAGGGGCAGTGGCACTCGATGGACTACGACTTCGATCCCTGCGCCGACGTCGTCGGCTGGCTCGGTGACCCGGTCGTCTACAAGCTGAACGTCGACGCCGTGCCGGGGATCGGCACCACCAGCGGCTTCCTCACCCCGCCCGCCAACGCCGTCCTCTACGGCGAGGGCCGTGAGTTCTTCTTCAATGTGCTCGGGCCGCGGCCGTTCCCGACGACCCCGCCGCCCCGGGGCAGCTACGGGGCGCCCTCGCACCAGAACGACTACGACGAGGTCTGGTTCAACCACGCCTCAGAGTTCGCGCCACAGACCGACGCCCACCTCTGGCTGCTGCCGCGGACGATCCCCCACCCGGGCCTGAAGCGGCCGCCGGAGTACCCCGAGAACCCGGTTCGTCAGATCGAGGAGCTGAAGCTCAACTTCGACACCAAGGAGCGGCTGCGCTGGACCGATGCGGGCCGGGCGGCGTTCATGGCCGACCCGCAGACCGCTCTCTATACGAGCTTCTACGGCGCCCACATCGGCGTCGTCCCCGAGAGCGTGCGAGCGCTGAAGAAAGCCTAGAAACGAGAGATCGGAGCGATCGATGTCATCTGTCAGCCAGGAGCCTCTGTCCCTCGTCGAGGCGGCCGACCGCGAGTTGCGCGAGTACAAGTTCGCCGGCGACCTGCGGGTGCAGCCGAAGTGGGACATCCCGGAGAAGGTCGCGATCCAGGTCGCGCTCGCGGGGCGCTTCTCGAAGGAGCAGGAGACCCAGCACCCGCTCGCGCTCTCGAGCTTCGTCGACTCTGCCGCCGAGGTGATCGCGGCAGGCGCCTCCGGCGTCCACGTCGACTACAGCTTCCTGGTCGACGAGGAGGGCAAGAAGATGGACCGGGAGTACCGGCCGGTCGAGAGCTACAAGGCCGTCCTCGACCCGTTGCGGGAGCGCTTCGGCGACGGCTTCGTCGCCAACCTCAACGTGCTCAACGGCGACACCTTCGACGAGTGCATGGAGCCGGCGCGGGCGGGGATGTGCGAAGTGGCTCCGTGCGCCTCGGGTCACCCGCCGGAGTTCGTCGTGCCGGCGATCGAAGCGCTGCAGGAGGCCGGGGTGAAGCCGGAGATCGTGATCCACAGTTCGGGCGAGATCGAGCTGGCGAAACGCCGCCTGATCGATACCGGCATCCTCGCGAAGCCGTACTACTTCATCCTCCTCTACGGGCTGCCCTTCGACTCGGGCCGGACCCTGCTGTCGGGAACCTGGTCGCGCAACACCCAGGACATGGCGGCGCAGCTGTTCCTGATGGCGGACCAGCTCAAGAGCCTCGACGAGGGCGCCCAGATCACCGTCTGCGCGGCCGGCCGGGCGAGCCTCTACGTGACCACCCTGGCGACGATGATGGGGCTCCACATCCGGGTCGGGACCGAGGACACCTACTGGCGCAGCCCGCTCCGGGACGACGTCGTCGACGGCAACCTGGAGATGTTCGAATCGGCTCGTACGATCGCCTCCCTGCTGGGTCGAGAGGTGGCCACGGCCAACGAGTACCGGGCCTCGATCGGGCTCCCGACGCGATAGCCCGGACCGAATGGCCCGCCCGTCACATTCGTATTTGACCGTCGTCTGCGCCGGCGCGACGCTTGCTGCGATGAGTGGGAGGGCAGCCAGCGACCCCAGCCGAGGTCTCCAATGAGCGAGTCCCGTACGGCGCCGCTATGGATCTCCGACGCGGTGGCGGCCGAGCTCCTGCCGCTGGCCGAGGCGATCGACGTTCTCGCCGATGCGCACAGGGCCTACCTCGAGGGCCGGGCCGGGAACATGGCCCGCGCCCATCTGCGCTGGGAGGGGTCGATCCTGCACGCGGTCGGCGGCGTCCTCGACCAGTACGCCGGAACCAAGACCTGGCTCTACACGCCGGGCGGCGCCAAGCCGCTGCTGATCCTCTTCTCGCTCCGCGACGGCAGCGTCGCGGCCGCGGTCGAGGCCTTCGGCATGGGCAAGAACCGGACCGCCGCCACCTCCGGCCTGGCGACCAGGGTGATGGCGCGGAGCGACGCGACGACCCTGGCGCTGCTCGGCACCGGTAGCCAGGCTTTCGCCCAGGCGCAGGCGGTGGCCGCGGTTCGCGACCTGACCGAGATCAGGCTCTTCGGGCGTGACGCCGGTCGCCGCGAGGGGCTGGCCGAGCGCCTGCGGGCCGAGCTCGGGGTCGCAGTGACGCCGTGCGGCAGCGCCGAGGAGGCCGTCGCCGACGCCGACGTCGTCACCACCGTGACCCGCTCGTCGGAGCCCTTCCTCAGTGGCGCCGCGCTGCGGTCGGGCATGCACGTCAACGCGGTCGGCGCGATCGTCCCGACCCGGCGCGAGCTCGACGTTAGCGCGGTCGCCCGTTTCGGGCGCATCGCGGTCGATTCGGTGCCTCAGGCCGAAGCCGACGCGGGCGAGCTGATCGCCGCGGTCGCGGCCGGGGAGCTCGCCTGGGAGGCGGTCGCCGAGCTCGGCGCCGTCGTCGCCGAGGCGCCGCCGCGCGATCCCGCCGAGCTGACGCTCTTCAAGTCGCTCGGCGTCGGCATCGCCGATGTCGCGATCGGCGTCGAGCTGCTGCGCCGAGCCCGCAGCGCCGGGGCGGGGGAGCCACTGCCCGGTTCGGTCTCCGAGCGGTACCAGGCTGACACGCCGGAGCCCCAAGCAATCGTCAGCAATCAGTGAAGGGAGCCCTTTCGGTGTCAAAGATTCCAGACGTGCCCATGGCCAACCCGGGGAAGCCGGTGCTGCTCGACCGCTCCGGTCGGGAGGTCGAACCGTACCGGCCGCTGAAACCGATCCTGATCAAGGCGGCCGAAATCGAGGCGGAGATCGAGCGGCTTTCCTCGGAGCCCTTCCGCGGCTCGCGTCGCACCTCGATCGTGCACCCCGGTCTGCTTCCGAGCGGCAGCCTCTACCCGGCCTGCGCGGTCTCGCTCAACGTTTTGCTGCCGGGCGAGAGCACGCGGCCGCACCGCCACAACTCCTCGGTCGTCAACTTCGGGGTCCGCGGCGGCGGCAAGTCGATCGTCGGCGGGCGCGAGATCCAATGGGGCCAGTACGACACCTTCACGACGCCGCCGTGGACGATCCACCAGCACTTCAACGACAGCGACGAGATCCAGGTCCGCCTCAGCTACAGCAATAGTGGCCTGCTCGACCTGCTCGGCGTCCACATCGTCGAGAACACCGAGGGGATGGACCCCAGCCAGCCGCTCGGCGATCCCGAGGCGGAGCGCGAGCAGAGCGTCCGCGGCGAGACGATCGGCGAGGATGGCGCGGCGCTCCTCACCTACGAGCAGCTGATCTCACCCGACCCGCCGTACCAGCCGCCGCTCTACTGGCCGTGGCAGGAGCTGCGGACGCGGCTCGAGACGCTTCGCTCGCTCGGGCAGGAGTACAAGGGCCGGCGCCTGTTCCTGATGTACGACCGCGCCACCGGTCGCAGCCAGGGAACCACCGCCACCTTCTTCGCGACGATCACGATGCGGCCCGCCGGGATCGTCGACCAACCCCACCGTCACACTTCGGCTGCCGTCAACTACATCTTCTCGGGCAACGGCTGGAGCATCGTCGGCGGTGAGAAATACGAGTGGGGCGCCGGCGACCTGATGCTGACCGCTCCCGGCTGGATGATCCACGGCCACGCCTCCCACGAGGGCGAGGACGTCTACGAGCTGACGATCCAGGACTCGCCGCTGCAGATCGGGATCGGCAGCCTGCTCTGGCTGGAGAACCTCCAAGAGCAGGTCGAGGCGCTGGGCGTCACCCAGGGCTTCGCAACGAACCGCGACAGCCTGGTCGGGGACTCGGCGTGACGACAGCGGTCGAGCTGTGGGGCTCGCTGGCCCCGGTCGTCACCCCCTTTCGAGAGGGGGCGGTCGACTTCGACTCCTTCGCGGCGCTGGTCGGGCGGCAGTTCGACCAGGGCTCGCACGGGGTCGTCGTCACCGGCACCAGTGGTGAGCCGACGAGCCTCAACGCCGACGAGCGGATCGAGCTCTACCGGGCTGCCACCGAGGCGGCCCGGGGCCGCGGACCGGTGGTGGCGGCAACCGGCTCGGCAAACCAGGCCGAAGCGCTGCGCCTCACCGCGGCCGCCGAAGGTGCCGGTGCCGACGCGGTCCTGGTCGTCTGCCCGGCGTTCGTCAAGCCGAGCCAGCGGGGGCTGGTCGAGCACTTCACCCGGGTCTTCGCCGCCACCTCGCTGCCGGCGATGATCTACCACATCCCAGGCCGCGCGGCGGTCGGCGTCACGACCGCCACGGTGGCCCGGATCGCCTCCTCCTCGCCCAACCTCGTCGGGCTCAAGGCCGCCTCGCCGGACCTCGACTTCGTCACCGAGCTGCTGTTCGAGCTCGGCAATGACTTCCGCATCTTCTGTGGCGTCGAGAGCCTCTCCTACCCGATGCTCGCGCTCGGCGCCGCCGGCCTGATGAACGCGATCGCGAACTTGGCGCCGGGCCCCGTCGCCGAGCTCTGCGAGGCGGTTCGCGACGGCGACCACGGGCGCGCGCTGGAGCTGCATCGGGGCCTCTTCACGGTCAACCGGGCGGTCTTCTTCGACACCAACCCGATCCCCCTGAAGGCGATGCTCGCGGCCCGCGAGATCGGCTCGGCCGAGGTCCGCCCGCCGCTCGCCCAGCTCGACGAGGAGACCCACCGGCGGGTGATGGAGGCGCTGGCGACGCTGCCCGCGCCGACCGATGCCGCGCCGGGGAGGGCTGGGGCTTGGCGCGCCTGACCGTCTTCGGGGCGACCGGCCCGACCGGCGCGCTGGTCCTCTCGCAGGCTCTCGACGCCGGCCACGAGGTTCGTGCCGTCGTCCGCCGTCCGGAGGCGATCACGGTCAGCAGCAACCGGCTCGAGGTGTTCGAGGCCGACGTGCTCGATGAACTGCCGGCGGCCGCCGTCCGAGGCTCCGTCGCCGTGATCTCGGCCCTGGGAAGCTCCGACGGGCGCCGGCCGACGACGGTCTACTCGCGCGGCATCGCGGCGATCGCGGCGGCGATGGACGAGGTCGGGGTCCGGCGGCTGGTTGCGATCACCGGCGCCCCCGTTGCGCCCGCCGACGAGCGGACCTGGTTCGAGCGCAACGTCCAGCACCGCGTACTCCACGTCTTCTTCGGCGCGATGTACGACGACATGCGCGTGATGGAGAACGAGCTGCGCCGCGGCGACCTCGACTGGACCGTCTTTCGCCCGCCCCGGCTGACCAACCGGTCCGCCAAGGGCACCTGGCGGACGGCGGTCGACGGACCGCTGTCGCGCGCCCGCACGATCAGCCGCGCCGACCTCGCGGCGGCGATGCTGAAGGCGATCGACGAACGGGCGCTGGCCCGCCACGCGGTGACGATCGCCGACTGACCTTGCAAACCAGATCAAGCAGAGAAAGAGGGGGACATTGAGCCAGGAAGTCGAGACCGGGAGCAGCTGGCCCGTCGGTCGGTGCAGCCTCGAGGTCACGTTCCGAGACGGTCCGAAAGACGGCGAGAGCGAGCAGCGCCTGCTCGAATTCCTGCCCGAGGGCCGGCTGATCCAGCTGCAACCGCCCTTTCCCGCAGCCGGCGATTGGACGCTTCGCGACGGCAGGCTGTCGTTCAACGTCTTCGAGGTGGTCCTCGGCGACGACCTGAAGCCCAGCGTGGTCGTCCACGTCGCCTGCCGGGACGCGTCCTTCGATGCGGCGGCGAACGTCGTCGAAGGTGACGCCAAGGCACAGGTCTACGCGGCCGGCGACGACCCGGTCGCGACGCTGCGGGTCAGCCAGCGCGGGGAAATGATCGACAACGGAAGAGGGGAGTGATCGCGGTGGCACGAAGCAACAGCAACACCGCCCGACAGGACCGCTTCAATCGCGACGACAACGAGCACGGTGTGATCGGCATCGACCACTTCGCGATGCCGGCCGACGACATCGAGCTGATGGCGAGGTTCATCGAAGAGGTCCTCGGCGGCGAGCCCTACTACGTCACCGGGTTCGATCCCGAGGATGAGGCGAAAGGCAAACCCAGACAGGTCTTCATGCGGGTCGGCAACGTGCTGATGCAGTGCGCGGAACCGATCACCGGGGGCGTCACGGTCGGCAAGGGGGATACCAACCCGTGGCCGCACTGGGCCTTCCTGATGAGCGCCGAGGGGCTGCAGCGCAACCTCGCGCGGCTCGACGAGATGGGCATCCCGTACTTCGGCCCGGCCGAGCACGTCGGCGGCGACAGCTTCTCCGCCTACTTCGCCAGCCCGGAAGGCCACAAGCTCGAGCTCGTCACCTACGACGACTATCCCGCCGAGAAGGTAATCGGCATCTTCGGCCCGAAAGGCGCCGGCACCCCGCAGTGGGCCGACCTGTTCTACGAGTGGACGCCGAGCAGCTAGGCCGGCTCACCGATCGGCAGCAGATCGCGGACCTGCTGAGCCGCTACTGCCTGATCCCCGATCGCGGCCAGTATGAGACCGCCACCGACGTCTTCACCGAGGACGTGGTGGCGGTCTACCCGCACGCGACGATCGACGGGCGAGAGGCGCTGGTCGAGAGCGGCCGCGGCTTCTTCGGCCGGTTCGAGCGGCTTCAGCACGTGACCGCGAACGAGCTGGTCGAGGTCGACGGCGACACCGGCACGGTGCGGGCCAATCTGATCGCCACCCACGTGCTCGACGCGAGCAGGCCGGACGTCTTCTTCCGTGTCGGCGGGATCTACGAATTCGACCTCGTCCGGACCGTGTCCGGGTGGCGGATCAGCCGCCTCGAGCAGCGCCAGGTCTGGACCGAGGGGACGCCGGCGGGCTAGGCGGTCTGGCCCTGCTCGTCCTCGAAGCGGCGCCAGCTGGGCCAGGCATAGGGAAGGGTGCCGAGCCCGAGCGGCCGCTCCGGCCAGCGCGCCTCGTCCTGCGCCAACGGGCGCTCGGCGGGCTCGAAGCCGTAGAAGAGCTGGTGCCGGCGCTCGGCGAACAGCCACTCGCCGTCGCGGCGCTCGTAGACGTCTTCGTAGGCGATGTCCTGGCGGATCCAGTTGTCGCGATCGCCGAGGGCGGCGCTGCAGTAGAGGGTTCCGCAGGCGAGGTCGGGGGCGAGCAGGTTGATCACGTGGGTGCCGATCTGGGTGAAGCCGACGCGGCCGCCGAGGCCGCGGCGCAGGGCCGCGCCGAAGTCACGGCGAAGCGCGTCCCGCCCCCGTTCGCCGCTCCAGGACTCGAAGTCCTCGACGAAGAGGTGGGCGAGCGCATCGAGGTCACGCGAATCCATCGCCAGCGCGTAGCGGGCGGCGAGCTGGCGGATCTGCTCGTAGGCGAGGAGCCGGTCGGTCGCCCCGATCTCCGGCGGCGGATCCGGCCGCCGCGGGCCGAAATCCCGGTCGCTCGGTCGTCCGTAAGTCATCGCGGCCGAAGCTAGCGTCTGGTCGAGCCTGCCCGCAAATAGCAATCGGGCGAGGCGGCCATCGCTGCCGCGAAAGCAGCCCGGGCTGCCGGCGATAGCCGGGCAGATATGGCGCTCGATCGTTTTTGTATTTGCATTTGTGATTTTCATCCGTTTGGATAAGAGCTGGAGGGCGAGGAGAGTCTGCGGGGGGCTCTCTGTGTCCGCCTACAGGGTGAATCGATGCAGACAAGCGCGACCGAAACCCCCCTCGCCGAGGCCCATTGGGCAGGGATGCGAGGCTGCCGGCACATCCTCGCGATAGCCGAGGCCAGGGCCTGCGAGGACCTGGTCCAGACGGCGTTCGACCTGGCGGACACCCATCACGCTCTGCTGACCCTGGTGATCCGGGTGCCCGAGCCGGTGATCACCTCCTACTGGGCCTACGTCGACATGGCCGGCCTCAAACGCGAAATGCTGAGCGAAGCCGAAAGGCGGGTACGGAGCTGGGCCGCCGCGGCGCCGCCGGGGGTCTCGATCGTCACCCGCTGCCTGCGGCCCTGCGACGAGTGCAGCGTGGCACGCGAGATCGACGCGGGCAAGTACGACCTCTGCCTCGCCTCGCGGCCGAGCCGCTGGCAGTGGCCGCTGCGGCTGGTCGGCAAGCGACGCCTGATGAGGGCGGCGCTGCGCGCGAACCTGACCCTCATTCCGTCCTCACCGGCCTGGAGGACGGCCCACCCGGAACCGCAGTGGATAGGCGAACGAGTATGAGTCGGCCAGTCGATCCATATTTGCGACGGCCAGCGACGCGCTCCTACTGTTACCAAGGAAATGGGTCGAACGGCCCCGGGTTAGGAGGAGTGTTACTTGAACGGTAAGAATGTGAACCATTCGACTGAGCGACGGCGGGTGCCATTCGAGGGCAGGCCGGCGCTCCGAGGGTGCGCTTTGCTGCTGACGATCGGTGCGCTCACGGCATTCGCCGCCGGTTGTGGAAGCGGCGACAGCACGACCGGTGGCAGTGAAACGTCCGAAAACGGCTCCTCCGCAAGCGGTAGCTCGACCGCGGCGACGAAGGAACCGACCGGGACGCCGATCACCGTTGCCGCCTTTGTTGACGAGAGCGGCCCGAACAACGGCGGTCAGGGCGATACCGCCGATGTCATGCAGGCCTGGGCGAACAGTGTGAACGCCAAAGGTGGTCTGGCGAATCACCCGGTCAAGGTCGAAGTCCACGACAGTAGGGGGAATCCGTCGACCGCCGCCTCGCTGGCGCAGGAAGCGGTCAAGAACCAGGCCGTTTCGGCGGTGATCCTGGTCGACGCCGCGGCTGACGCGGCGGCTGCCAAACCACTGTCGGCTGCCGGGCTGCCAGTGATCGGGGGCAACGGCTTCAACCCCGAAGTCTGGGGAGCCACGCCCGAAAACAAGATCGCTCCGATCCCGCCGATGGAAAACGTCTTCGGCGTCAGCACGGGATTCCCGGCCAACGCGGCGGGCTTCATCGAGGCGCCCAAGAACGCGGGCTACAAATCGATCGCGGCCGTCGACTTCTCCACCGACCCCGCCAGTAAACAGGCGACCGAACTCGTCCAACACCTCGCGCCGGAGGCCGGGCTCGAATTCAAGGTTGGGATCACGATCGACCCGACCGCTCCCGACTACACCGCGCAGTGCCTTGAGCTGGTCCAGGAAAACGTGGAATACACAATCCTGACCATGCCCGACGCGACCGCGAAGCGCTTCGTCGGCGACTGCAAGACGCAGGGGTACAGCGGAGCGATCGGCGCCGGTGCCGGCCTGGTGACTCCGACCTTCTACGAATCGCTCGAAGGCACCAAGCTCATGGGCGGGCTGACGGCCTTTCCTTGGTTCGCGGAAGCGGCACCGGTGAAGCGCTATCGCTCCCTGATGGAAGAAGACGAAGTGCCGGAAGAAGAGTGGGCACGAGGCGACTCGACGGCAACCTGGACGACGCTTGAACTGTTTCACAAGGCGCTCGAAGACAACGCCAAGAAATTGAGTGGCGCAGTGACTCGCGAAGACGTGCTCGCTGCTTACCACACGATCAAGAACGAGACGCTCGGCGGTCTGCTGCCCGAACCTGTCACCTATACCAAGGGCCAACCCGCACAGGTCAGCAGATGCTCGTGGCTGTATAGCTACGAAGACGGGAAGTTCACCGGAAGCTATAAGGCGACCTGCCCCAACCCGAATCTGGGTCTTGGCTGATCACGGTCAGAGCTCGATCCCGGACCTATGGGTGCAAACCCATAGGTCCGGGTCAGTTCGGTTCGGGGCGCCGGGGAGCCTTCGGTGAGCGACTTCCTTCCCTTCATCGTTCTCGGAATCGCCACCGGGTCCCTGTATGGCCTCGCCGGCTCGGGGCTGGTACTGACTTATAAAACCTCGGGACTCTTCAACTTCGGGTATGGGGCGATCGCGGCTGCCGCCGCCTACATCTTCTATTTCCTCCATCAGAAGCAGCACGTCGGCTGGCTGCTCTCGCTGCTGCTGGCGGTCATCGTGCTGGGCGTCGTCGTCGGCTTCCTCTTCGAGCGCCTCGCCAGCGCGCTCTCCGACATTTCGAGCACGCTGAAGATCGTCGCGACGGTGGGCGTCGTGCTCATCGTCCAGGGTGTCACGACGATCGCCGCCGGGCCTGACACGATCACGCTCGAACGTTTCCTTCCCGACGCCGCCAAGACCTTTCAGGTCGCGGGCGCGACGATCACCTACGAACAGGTGGCTGTCACCGGCGTCGCCATGGCCGCGGTGGGTCTCTTCTACGCGCTCTTCCGCTGGGCCCGAATCGGGATCGCGATGAGAGCGGCGGTCGACAACCCGGACCTGCTGGCGATGCAGGCGACCGACCCCGCCCGCGTCCGGCGCACCGCCTGGGTCATCGGCTCGATCTTCGCCGCCCTCTCGGGCGTCTTGATCGCGCCGATGACCGGGCTCAACTCGATCCTCCTCACCTACCTCGTCGTCCAGGCCTTCGGCGCCGCGGCGATCGGCGCCTTCTCGAGCATCCCGCTGACCTTCCTCGGCGGCATCCTGATCGGAATCGGCTCGGCGATCTCGACCAGGTACGTGGTCCAGGTTCCGTGGCTCGCCGGGCTGCCGTCCTCGTTGCCGTTCTTGGTCCTCTTCGTGGCGCTCCTGGTGGTGCCGAAGCGAAAGCTGGTGCCGCTGACCCGCGTCCGCCTCCGCGCGCCGCCGCAGTACCGGGCGCCGACCCCGGTCCGGGTCGCCGTCGGCGTCGTGCTGCTGGCCGGCCTGATTGCCGTCCCGCAGGTCGTCGGCGCGCGCCTTCCCTACTTCACCGAAGCGGTGATCACGGGGATGATGTTGCTCTCGCTCGGCCTCTTGGTCCGCACCTCGAACCAGGTGTCGCTTTGTCACGCTGCCTTCGCCGCGGTCGGCGCGGTGGCCTTCTCCCAACTCCACGTCGACGCCGGCGTGCCGTGGATCCTGGCGATGCTCGGCGCGGGCGCGGTGACGATGGCGATCGGCGCACTGGTGGCGATTCCCGCGATCCGGCTCTCCGGCCTCTTCCTGGCGCTGTCGACCCTCGGTTTCGGGATCCTGGTCGAACGCCTCTTCTACAACCAGAGCTTCATGTTCACGACCTTCAGCTCGGGTCGCAAGATGCCGCTGCCCGGTTTCGCCGCCGATCCGAAGAGCTTCTTCTACGTGACCCTGGCGGCGCTCGTCCTCACCGGGCTACTGGTTGTCCTGCTGCAGCGCAGCCGGCTCGGCCGGATGCTGCGGGCCCTCGGCGGTTCGCCGACGGCGGTCACCGCGATGGGACTCAACATCAACGTCACCAAAGTGGTCGTCTTCTGTATCTCGGCCTTTCTCGCCGGGATCGCCGGTGCGCTGCTCGGGGTCGACCGCGGCTACGCCGTCTCGAGCGACCCCTTCTTTCTCTCCTTCAACTCCCTGGTGTTGCTGGCGATGCTGGCGATCGCGCCGTTCGCCGAGCCCTGGTACGCGATCGTCGCTCTGGCTGGGGTCTTGCCCGGCTACATCAGCGGCAATAACACCACGGTCTGGCTGAACGTGATGTTCGGCGCCGCGGCTGTCGTCGTTGCCACCCAGGGAGGACCCGCGCCGATGCCGCTGCGCCTGCAGCAACTGCTCGACCGGCTGGGGCGTCGGCGCCCGGCAGTCGAGCCGGAGGGGGAAGATGAGGTTGTGCGGGGCCGACCGGCCGAGCCCGGCGCCCCCGGCCTCTCGACTGAGTCGCTGGTCGTCCGCTTTGGCGGCCTCGTCGCGGTGGACGGTCTCGCGCTGGAGGCCCCGCTCGGCCGCATCACCGGCCTGATCGGTCCCAACGGAGCCGGCAAGACGACCACCTTCGACGTCTGCAGCGGCTTCAACCGCAGTTTCGACGGCCGGGTTCGGTTGCACGGGGCCGACGTGACGCGGATGTCGCCATCGGCGCGGGCCCGTGATGGCCTCGGGCGGACCTTCCAGCGGGTCGAGCTCGGCGGGGGCCTGACCGTGCTCGAGAACGTGATGCTCGGCGCCGAGGCGAGCGAAGTAGGCGCCCACGTCCTGCCTTACCTGACCGCCGGGCGCGGCGACAAGCGCCACGCCGCCGCCGCGGCCTGGGCCGCGCTGGAGGAATGTGGGATCGTCGACCTCGCCCACCAGCAGGCCGGTTCGCTGTCGACCGGCCAGGCCCGGCTGGTCGAGCTCGCCCGGCTCCTGGCGGGGCCATTCGACATGCTGCTGCTCGACGAGCCCTCCTCAGGACTGGACGAGGAGGAGACGAACCGCTTCGCCAAGCTGCTCGAAGGGACCGTCGCCGAGCGCAAGGTCGGGGTGCTGCTGGTCGAGCACGACGTCGAGCTGGTCAGCCGCGTCTGCGACTACATCTACGTCCTCGACTTCGGCGAGCTGATCTTCGCCGGGACGCCGGCCGAGATGATGAGCAGCGAAGTCGTCCGCGCCGCCTACCTCGGCGACGACGCGGTGATGTCCGCGGTCGCCGCCGCCCCGTCACCGGAGCAGTCGTGAGCCCGGGATCGAACGGAGCGAGCCCGGCCGCGCCCGCGGCGCCGGCCCTGCAGGTCGAGGGGCTGGTGGCCGGCTACGGCCGCACGATCGTCCTCCGCGGCGTCGGCCTCGACGTGCCGGCCGGCGGCGTCGTCGCGCTGCTCGGTCCCAACGGCGCCGGCAAGACGACGCTGCTGCGGACGATCTCGGGCCTGATCCCGCCGACTGCCGGCACGGTCCGGATGGCGGGCGCCGACATCACCCGGATGCGAGCCCACCGGCGCTTCGCCGCCGGGCTCTGCCACATCCCCGAGGGACGCGGGGTCTTCCGTGGCCTGACGGTGCGGGAGAACCTCGCGATGCAGGCTCCGAAGAGGGGCACGGCGGCAGCGATCGAACGGGCGAGCGACGCCTTCCCGGTCCTCGCCGACCGGCTCGGCCAGCGGGCCGGGACCCTCAGCGGCGGCCAGCAGCAGATGCTTGCCGTGGCAGCCGCCTACACCCGCGACCCGTCGCTGGTCGTGATCGACGAGGTTTCCTTCGGCCTGGCGCCGCTGGTGCTCGACGAGATCTTCGAGTTTCTCCGCGGGCTGGCAGCCAAGGGCACGGCGCTGCTGATCGTCGACCAGTTCGTCAGTCGGGCGCTCGACCTGGCCGACCACGCCTACGTGCTGCGCCGCGGCAGCATTGTCATGCAGGCCAGTGGCGAGGACGCCGACGCCGCGATCTTCGAGCAGTACATGGGGTCGTCCGAATGACTTCAATCCAAAGGAGGAAGTAGCGATGGAGGTAAAGCTGCCTTTCGTCGAGAGGGTCGCCGCCGGCTCACCGGAGTTCGGCGAGTTGATCGCGCAGGCCCAACAGGTGTCCTACGCACCGAGCGCGCTCGACCCGAAGACCAAGATTCTGATCACGCTGGCGATCGACGTCGTGCTCGGCGCCGAGGACGGGGCCGAGGTGCTCGGCCGCGTGGCCCGCGAGCAGGGCGTCACCGAAGCCGAGCTGATCGACGTCATCAAGCTCTGCTTCACCGTCGCCGGAACGCGCCAGGTGGCGGTCGCCGTTGGCGCCCTGGGGGCCGCGCCCGATGCCTGAGGAGCCGCCCGGCTATTACCTCGTCGTCCAGCGGGCGCTTGGCGACCCGGAGCGGGCCAAGGAGCGGATCGACGAGCACATGGCCTGGCTCAAAGAGCGCCTGGCCGAGCGCCGCCTCTTCCTCACCGGGGTCGCCGAGACCGAGGGCGGCACTGGTCGCGACGCCGGCTTCTTGTTGGTCCGGGCCGAGAGCTTCGAGGACGCCCGCGCGGTGGCCGAGGACGACCCCTTCCTACGCCACGGGATCCGCAGCATCGAGCTGCTCCGCGTGATCCCGATGAACGGCGAAATCCGCGCCGACTTCTGGGGCGGTGTCGGGTCGCTGGCCTGACCTCCGCTCCGCCAACCGTCAAGCCAAGATCAAAGGAGAGCACCATGCCTGCTTACGTCGTCGCCCTCGTCAAGCCGCTGGACAAAGAGGGGATCGTCAAATATCGCGAGATCGCCGCCGAGGCGATCGCCCGGTACGGCGGCCGCTACGTGATTCGTGGCGGCGGCCTGATCGCCGACACGCTCGAAGGCGAGCTGCCCGACGCGGAGCGAGCGATCGTGCTCGAGTTCCCCGATCTCGCCGCCGCCAAGGGCTGGTGGGAATCGCCGGAGTACGCCCCGGCGCGCGAGATCGCCGAGACCGCGATGCGGCGGACGATGATCGTCGCCGAAGGCGAGTAGCCGATGGCACCCGCGCTGCCGAGGCCACCGGCCCCCGCCGGATTCGACCCGTTCTCGCAGGCCTACCTCGCCGATCCGCACCGCTTCTGGCAGACCGCGAGGGAGGAGCGCGTCTTCTACTACGGGCCGATTCAGTGCTGGGTGCTTTCGCGCTACGAGGACGTTGCCGGCGCCTTCCGCGACTGGGAGACGTTCTCCTCGCGGGTGCTTCGGCCGGTGCCGTTGCCGGAGGAGTCGCGGCGGCGGGTGCCTGCCGAGGTGCAGGCGATCGTCACCAGCCTGATGGACCACGCGATCGTCAACATCGATCCGCCCGAGCACACGATGCACCGAAAGAACGTGCAGAAGGCCTTCACCCGGCCGCTGGTCGCCGCCAACGAGCCGATGATCCGCGAGCTCGCGGCCGGCCTCGTCGAGGGCTTCGCCCCGGCCGGCGGCTGCGAGCTGATGGGCGAGTTCTGCCATCCGCTGACGATCGGCGTGATCACCAGCATGCTCGGCCTGCCCGACGACCTGCTGGGCAAGTTCCACAGCTGGATCGACGACCTGCAGGGGCTGGTTACGGTGCAGCGCTTCGAGGGCTCGGCGCAAGAGGGCGTCGAGCCGCCGCCGCTGCTGCCGGCCGAGGAGCTCGAGCGGCGCTACCAGAGGGTGGGGGAGGTGTACCCGCACTTCCAGGAGTTGCTCGCGGAGCGCCGGGCCAACCCGACCGACGACCTGATCACGGCGATGCTGATGGCGCGCAACGAAGACGGCACGGCGGCGATGACCGACGATTACATCCTCGGCCACATGGTCAGCCTCGCCCTCGCCGGCAGCGAGACCACCGCCGACCTGCTCGGCCAGATGGTGATGTTCTTCGCCGAGCGCCCCGACGTCCTCGCTCAGATCCTCGCCGAGCCGGACCTCTGGGAGCCGGCGATCGAGGAGGGCCTGCGCCGCTGGGCGGTCGCCAACAACCAGCTGCGGGTGACGACCCGCGACGTCGAGATCGGCGACGTCACGATCCCGGCCCGCTCCGCCGTCCTGCTCAACATCGCGGGCGCCGACAGCGACGCCGAGGTCTTCCCCGACCCGCTCGCCTTCGACCTGCGCCGGGAGAACGTCGGCGACCACATCGGCTTCGGCCTCGGCCGCCACTTCTGCACCGGCGCCCCGCTCGCCCGGCTCGAGGCGCGGTGCGCCCTGCAGGAGCTCTACGGCCGCCTGTCGGAGATCGCGGTCGACCCGGGTCAGGAGCTGGAGTACAAGCCCGCGGTGACGATCCGCGGGCTCAAAAGCCTGCGGGTGTCCTGGTAACCGCGACCGCGACCGCGAGCTCGGCGAGGAGGTCGGCGATCCAGCCGCTGATCTCCTCGTCGGCGAACCCGCCCTGCTCGTCGAAGCAGCGGGCGATTCCCGGCAGCGCGAACTCCTTGCTGCCGACCGGGACGGCGCCCGCGGCATGCACTATCTGGCGTAGGTGGTGGAAGGCGACGATCCCTCCGGACGGTCCCGGGGAGGCGGTGATCACCGCCAGTGGCTTGCGGGCCAGCGCCGCCTCGCCGCGCGGCCGTGAGCACCAGTCGACGGCGTTCTTCAGCACCGCCGGGGCGGACCGGTTGTACTCAGGGGTGACGAGCAGCAGCCCGTCCGCCGAGCGGACGTCCTCGCGGAGTTGGCGGACCGGCTCCGGCGCCGCCCCTTCTCCTTCCACGTCCTGGTTGAAGAAGGGCAGCCGCTCGAGCCCCTCGAGCGGGCGGATCCGCATCTCTGGCGGCTCCAGCCGGCGGGCCTCAGCGAGGACCCTGGTGGTGAAGGAGCCGGCGCGCAGGCTGCCCGGCAGGGCGAGGATCTCGAGCTGGGGCGTGCCGGCCTCCATCGGTTCTCCTAGCCGCCGAAGGCGCGGGCGTTGTCACGGGTCCAGGTCGCGAAGTCGAGCGCCGGGCGGCCGAGGATGCGCTCGACGCTGTCGGAGCTCGGCCCCGGCGTGGTCACCGCCTTCTCCTGGTACTCGAGCACGGTCGCGGCGATCGGCTCGGATATCCCGTGCCCCATCATCGCCTGGCGCGCGGCCTCCGCCGGAACCTCCTGAAGGCTCAGCTCGCGGCCGATCGCCTCACCGATCAGCGCCAGCTTCTGCCGCTTGGTGAGGGCTTCGGTGCCGTCGAGGATGTGGACGGTGCCGGCGTGCGAGGAGTCGCGCAGGGCGAGGGCGGCCACGGCGGCAATGTCGCGCTCGTGGATCGCCGAGGTGGCGGCCTCCGGGTAGGCGTCGCGGACGACGTCGCCGGCGCGCACCTGGGGGACCCAGGCCAGCGCGTTGGCGGCGAACTCGCCCGGCCGGACGTAGGTCCAGGCCAGGCCCGAGGCGGCAACCGCGTCCTCGTAGCTGACGAAGTATTCGGCCAGAGGGTCGCCGGCGCCGTAGTCGACTGCGGCTCCGGAGAGGAGCACCACGCGCTCCACCCCCGACTCGGCGGCGAGGGCCAGGAACTCCCTGGCGACGTCGCCGGCCGGCGCGTAGAGGCCCGAGGTGGTGGCCGGATTGAGGAAGAGGACCTTGGTCTGCCGGAGCACCGCGGCGAGCGAGCTCGGCGAGGACGGGTCGGCTTTGACCGGCGTCGTGCCCTCCGGCCAGGTCGCGCGCGAGGGATCGCGGCTGACCGCGCCGACGGACTCGCCGCCCGCCGCGAGGATCTCCACGATCTGACGGCCGACGGTTCCCGTTGCTCCGGTGATCAAGATCACGTCCCACTCCTTTTCATCTGTTTGGTTGAAGTGATCAAGTTAACAGATGAAGCGTTCAACCGGGATGTATGATTCCGGCCCATGACGAGGCAGGTCCGCCGTTCCCCGCTGCCCGACGAGCGCCGGCACGACGCCGAACGCTCGCGCTCGGCGCTGCTCAAAGCGGCGTTCCAGGAGTTCTCGGCCCGCGGCTTCGCCGGCGCCCGGGTGGCCGAGATCGCCCGCGTCGCCGGCGTCAACAAACAGCTGATCACCTACTACTTCGGCGGCAAGGAAGGCCTCTACAAAGCGCTCCACGAGCTCTGGCTCTCTGAAGAGGAGCGCTTCGCCGACCGGTCGCTCAGCCTCGCTGACCTCACGGCCCGCTACCTCGAGGAAGAGTTCCGGGACCCAAGCTGGGCGCGGTTGGCGCTCTGGCACGGGCTCGACCTCGAAGCCGGGCCGGCGCCGACCCCCCGCGAGGAGGATCTCTCCTGGCTCGAGCAGCGCCAGAAGGACGGCGAGATCGCCGCCGACCTTGACCCCGGCTTCGTTCTGCTGATGCTGATCGGGGCGGTCTCGGCGCCGATCGCCCTGCGCGAGGAAGTGGTCCGGATCACCGGGCTCGACCCCGACTCGGAAGAGTTCGAACAGCGCTACGCCGAGCAGCTGCGGCGGCTCGTTCGCCACCTGGGCGAGGACAAGCCGGACTAGGCGCTCCTGGTCACAGACGGCTCAGCGGGACTATCTCGCCGTCTATCGGCCGCCGGCCCGATACCTATTTGCCGGGCGATCGGGCCGGGCCTAGATTGCTCACGACCGGGGCAGAGGAGGGCGCCCATGAGCTGGTGTGTCGGCCCTCGTCGAGTTCCTCGAAGGACATCGAACGGAGGGAGCGCGAGGTGGCTGATCGCCTGGCCGGAAAGATTGCCCTGATCACCGGGATCGGGAGCGGGATGGGACGGGCGGGCGCGATCCGCTTCGCCGCCGAGGGGGCGAGGGTGGTCGGCTGTGATCTCGACGCCGCCGCGGCCGAGGAGACGGCGGCAGCGGTCGCCGCCGCCGGCCGGGAGATCAGCGTGGTGGCGCCGCTCGATCTTGCCGCCGCGGGAGAGCCGGCTCGCTTTGCCGAGTTTGCCCGCGCCGCCTATGGCGACTTCGACGTGCTCTGGAACAACGCCGGATCGCAGCGGCTGGGGACGATCGAGCGCCAGCCGGTGGAGGACTTCGAATACACGCTCTCGCACGAGTTGACGATGGTCTTCGCGACGATCAAGGAGGCGCTGCCGACCCTGAAGCGCCGCGGTGGCGGCGCGATAATCAACACCGCCTCGGTCGCCGCCGCCGTCGGCTCGGGCTGGGTCGGAAACATCGCCGGGATGCTGTCCCACAGCATCGGCAAGGCAGGTGTGGTCCGCATGTCCTCCAGTCTCGCGGTCGAGCTCGCGCCCTTCGGCGTCCGCGTCAACAGCATCTCGCCGGGAATTATCGAGACGCCGGCGAGCCGGCGGATAATCGGCACCGAGGAGGAGCCCGGCCCGCTGCGGGACCCGTTCCTGGAGCAGCTCCTGGTCCCCCGCATCGGCCGTCCGGAGGACGTCGCCGCGGCCGCCCTCTACCTCGCCTCCGACGAGGCCGCCTATGTGACCGGGATCAACCTCACCGTCGACGGGGGCTGGACCGCCTCCGGCGGGGTCGGGCAACCGCGGGCCGATGTCGAGGCACGGCTCCGCGAGGCGATGGCGGCGGCGGGCTTCAGTCGCTGAGCGTATGTTCAGGCCCCGCCCAGGCCTTCGCTCGCGCCGCGCCCGGCCTCGGCGGTGCGGCCGAGGAACTCGACCAGGAGTCGCAGCTGGCCCGGGTCGTAGTCGCGGCAGATCTCCGCGACGGCTCTGTTCATCCCGGCGTAGAGGCCGACCAGCTCGCCGGTGCGCTGGCGGAGGGCGCGGACCAGGACGGCGCGGCGATCGTCGGGGTTCCGTTCCCGCGCCACCCAGTCGCCGCGTTCGAGGCGGTCGAGGACACCCGTGATCGTCGCCGGATGAAGGCCGGAGCGGCGGGACAGGGTGGAGGGGCTGAGCGGACCTTCGCGAGCGATGCGGTCGAGGCAGTTGAGGTCGATCTGGCGCAGCTCGACCTTGGATCCGACGCGCTGGTTGAGGTTCGACAGCTGGCTGCTGAGCTCGCGCAGCGCTCCCCTGATCTCGGCCTCGAGCTGCGCGCGACCGGCGTCCGCCGCAGCGGGTTTATTTATTTTGGAATTCATCTAATATGGAAGTCGTAATATCTATTCACCGTATCAATCTTCCCAGAAGGAAAGGTCACCATGACGGTCTCGCAGCAGCCATCGGCCGCCTCCGCCGAGGAGACGATCGACTTCACGATGATGTACGTCACCCACGCCGCCCTGCGGCGCGATCTCAGCCGTCTCGAGCAGGCGACCCGGCGTGGCGCCGTCGATACCCCGGGGGTCCAGGCGGGCTGGCAGAACTTCAAGCAGCAGCTCCACATCCACCACACGGTCGAGGACGATGACCTCTGGCCGCGGCTCTACGAGGCCGTCGGCGACGATCGGGCGAGCATCGCCTTGCTGGAGGAGATGGAGGCCGAGCACGCGGTCATCGATCCCCTGCTGGAGGCCGTCGACCAGGCGATCGCGACGAAAGACCCCAGCGCCCTGGCAGGGAGCGTCGCGCAGCTCGCGGAGGGAATCGACATGCACCTTGCCCACGAGGAGGACAGCGGCCTGCCGTTGATCCAGGCCAACCTGACGAGGAAGGACTGGAAGGGGTTTGGCGCCGCAATGCGTCGTGCCCAGGGGTACAAGGGGGCTGCGGTCTACGTCCCCTGGATCCTCGACGGCGCCAGTGAGGAAGAACGTCGGCGGTTCTTCGGTGAGCTGCCGCCCCCGGTGCGGATCCTCAACTCTTTCGTCTGGCAGCGCGGCTACCAGAAGCGGGGGCTCTGGCGCTAGCGCCAGAGCCCCACTGGCACCTGGGGCTGAGTCAGGGCGCCGTCGCCAGGTCGGCGACCGTCGCGTGCAGGTTCAGCAGGTCGGCCACGGCCTCGGGCGGTCTCCTACCGAACCCGCACTCCGTCGCGACGGCGAAGTCCGACAGATGCCGACGAGCCGCCTCCAGTCGCCGGCGCGTGCCGTCGACCCCGTCGGTCTGATGCACGAGACCGAGAGCGACCACCGTGGTCGCCGGCACATCGAGATCATCGAGCGGGGCGAAGTACCGATCGTCGTCGCGGCTCCGGGGGACGGGCATGTGAACCCAGCTGATCGCGCGGCTCACCGAGCTCGCGAGATGGTTGGCGATCGCGACGACGTCGCCGAGATCGTCCGGCTCGATCGAGTGTTTGTGCTCGAGATCGCCGTAACAGAGGTGATATCCCAGCTCCGCCTCGGGCGGAACGCCGTCCGCCAGCCCGCCGAGTGCCGCGAACACCGCCTCGCGACCGCCCGGATAGTCGAGCCCAGGCTCGACGCAGTCCCATTGGATGGCCAGCTCCGAGGTGGGGATCACCTCGAGCATTCGCTCAATCTCGCCGAACAGGCCCGCGCGGTACGCGTTCTGAAGGACCGGAGCCTGGCCGGGCGCGGCGAGGAGCACCATCGCTGCTCCGGGCGAGGGGAGGGAGACCTGGAAGCGAAGGTCGGCGGGAAGCACGCCCTCCCGCTTGAGGTGCGAAAAGCTCTCGTAGGACTCGAGCGCCCAGTCGGCGTATCCGAGGTTGTCCAACTTGAGGTCGTCAGGTGCCACTCCGTCGCGCAGGCGCGCTTTCCCGGGGAAGAGGTCGGCGACGGTCTCCGAGTAGATGCCCCCGGCCGGAACCCTCGCCGGGCGCCGGCCCTGCTCGGTGTCCGGGTCCGGCTCGACTGATTCGAGCTGCGGGTGGACGAGGAGCACCGGGATCTGGCACTCGATCCAGAGGCTCCTTGCCGGCCCGGTCTCGCCGTCCGGCAGGCTGCCGATCCGATGCGCCACGGCTGAGTTCCCGACAGTGCGGAAGACTTGCTCTGCGTCCGATAGCGGGATGCTGCCGACAAGGAGAATTTCGCGGTCGCTCAAGGTTCCAGTTCCGTCCTTCTGAGTCAGATCGGTGGGCAAGGGGCGACCGTAGCCGCGGCTGTACTCGCCGGGCAAATACATATCCCCCGTGGTCGAGATAGGCGGGGGGATATCGACCGATGCCCGAACCTCAGACGAAGGTCGAGCCGCCGTCGAGCTGCAGCGACTGCCCCGTGATGAAGCCGGCGCGCTCGTCGGTGAGGAAGAGGATCGCGTGCGCCAGATCCTCCGGCTTGCCGCGTCGTTTCACCGACTGGTGTTCGATCGTCCGTTCGAAGAAGCCGGCGACGGTCTCCCGTCCCTCGGGCGTGTCGCCGAGCATCGTCAGCACGTGCTCGGTCTCGATCATCCCCGGCATCACGACGTTGACCGTGATCCCGTCGCCGCCGACCTCCTTGGCGAGGACGCGGGTGAAACCGATCACGCCACCCTTCGAGCCGACGTAGGCGCTCAGCCCTGGCTGGGGGTTGTGGAAAGTGCCGGAGGCGGTGTTGACGATGCGGCCGTAGCCGCGCTCCCGCATGTGGGGAACGACCTGCCTGCAGCAGAGGAAGGCCGACTCGAGGTTGGCGGCGATCACGGCGCGAAACTCGGGCAGCGTCTGCTCCTCGATCAGCGGCCGGGGGCCGTAGAAGCCGGCCAGATTGACCAGGGCGTCGATCTTGCCGTGGTCGGCGATCACTGCGGCGACGAAGCGCTCGACCTCCTTCTCCTGCGTCAGGTCGACGGCGAACGCCTCGGCGCCGATCTCCTCGGCGCGGGCCCGGGCACGGTCGCCGTCGATATCGACGATCACCGTCGTCGCCCCTGCGGCGACGTACTCCTTTGCCGTCGCCAGCCCGATCCCGGCGGCCCCGCCGGTGACGATCGCGAGGCGACCGGACAGCCTTCCACTCTCACTCATGGCGATTCCTCTCTCTTGTCATGCATTGCGAAGTTGGTGGCGGTCGGCCCATTCGGAGATCGCCGCTGCGATCGCCTCCGGCTGGTCCTCGGGCGCGTGGTGGCCGGCCGGGCCGCAGGCAACGACTTCGAGGCCGGCGACGTTCCGCTCGCTCCACTCGACGACCTCGTCTCCCGACCAGGGAGCGCCCTCGAAGGTGAGCAGCAGCTTCGGCACCTCCGGCGTCGAGGCCATCCACTCGACGTAGGCCTGGGCCCGGGCGGTGACGTCGGCGGGCTCCCCGTCGATCGGGATCTCCCGCGGCCACTGCAGCAGCGGCCGCCTGCTCTCCGGGGTCGGGAAGGGCGCCCGATAGGCCTGCAGCTCCTCCCCCTCGAGCTCGCGCACGATCTGCCCCTGAAGCGCCCGCTCGATCAGCAGGTTTTCCTCGAGCAGCATCCGCTCACCGACTGCGGGGGTGCGAAAGGCGCGGAACAGCTCCTGCCCCGACGGCGGGAATTCGTCCCAGGCGACCGGGTGGAGGACCGCCTCGAGGAGGACGAGCCCGAGCGCTGAGCCAGGCTTACGCGCCGCGCGGTCGAGGGCGAGGACGCTGCCCCAGTCGTGGCCGACCAGGACCGCCTGGTCGAGTGACATGGCGTCGAACCAGGCGTCCAGGTAGCGGCTGTGGTCGTCGAACCGGTAATCGATTGAGGGCTTGCCCGAGGAGCCCATGCCGATCAGGTCCGGCGCCAGCAGCCGTCCTGGCTTGCCGAGGCCGGGCATGACGTTGCGCCAGAGGTAGGAGGAGGTGGGGTTGCCGTGGAGGAAGACGATCGGCGTGCCGCTGCCTGCCTCCCTGTAGGCCATGTTCGAATCGAGCACCGGGATGTCCCGCGGGGTGAGGTCCATGGTGGTGGCCTTTCTGTCAGGGGCGGAACATCGCGGCGTTCGCCGCCGCCCAGTCGGCGAAGGTCAGAACGGGCCGGTCGAGCAGCTCGGCGACGGTGACGGTGGTCGGACCGGCGGCAACGGCGTAGTCGGCCAGAGACCCGAGCAAGCGATCGACGATTTCCGCCGGGACGCCTTTCTCCAGCATTCCCGCGCGGGCTTGCTCCGGGGTCAGCTCTTCGAAAACGACCTCGCTCCCGATCGCCTCCCCGATGATCGCCGCCTTCTGTCGTTGGTCGAGCGAATCGGGGCCGGTGAGGGTGTAGGTCCTGCCGGCATGCGCGGAGTCGAGCAGTGCCTTGGCGGCGATCGCCGCCAGGTCACGTTCGTGAACCGGTGAAGTGCGCGCGTCCGCATAGGGAGCGCGGACGATTCCGCCCATCCTGATCTGGGGTGCCCAGAGGCGGACGTTGCCGTCGAAGTCGCTGCTCCGGAGAATGGTCGACCCCAACCCGGAATCAGCCACGCACCGCTCGAGCCGGCGGAATCGCTCGGCAAAGCGCTCTTCGCCGGCCGGGTGCTCAACGGTGAGAGCTGAGAGGAGGACGATCCGCGGAGTGCCGTGCTCACGCAACAGCGACAGGAGCTCGGTCGCTGATCCCTCGATCGCCGCGGGGTTGAGGAAGACGGACTCGACGCCGCCGAGGGCGTGGGCGACGCTCGTCGGATCGGAGAGATCGGCGGCAATCGGCTTGGCGTTACCCGGCAGATTGTCGAGGTTCGGACTGCGGCTGACGGCGAGCACCGTCTCCTGTGTCGCCGCCAGCTCCCGCAACAGCTCGCGGCCAACGGTTCCCGATGCTCCGGTGACCATAATCATGGTTTCTTCCCTTCATACGAACAGATGAGAACTTCAAATATATAGATGGAACAGGGCTGAGAGACATCGTCGGGTTCGATGTGGACGCCGATGCAGCGCACCGCCGCCCTTTCCATGGGCAAAAGGGACGGTGCGCCTCTGGCTCGGCACCGCCGCCTACAAAGGGTTCGTCGCCCAGCCAGGGCAAGGGATCTCGGTCGGCTTCCGCCGATTCGCCGCATCCCGACTCGCGTCCGAACGGAATCGGAGCCGACGGCCGACGCGGCTCAGGGGTCCCGGTGCGCCGAAGCCGCAATCTGGTGCGAATCCGAGGACAAGCCGCGCGACCGAGAGGTGGACCTTCCAGAGCGGCGCGTTGCTTGAGGACCCGCGGCTGCTCGCCTCCTCAACCCCTCCTGCGTCGCCGGCGAGGTCAACGGCGCGGCCCTGCAAATCGACCCTTCATGGGGCGACGCCACGTTCAGGAGAGTCGTGCCTCCTCGATCGTCGGTTGGAAGAGCTCGATCAGGTTGCCTGCCGGATCCTCGAGCAGGATCTGGCGGCCGCCGACTCCCTCGACCAGGTCGCCCCGAAATGAGGATCCCGCGTCGCGGAGCTCGGTGACCTTGGCGTCGAGATCATCGACCTCGATCTGGATGCGGTTCCAACCGCCAGGTTCGGGGCGCGTGCCATCGGGCATGGCGGCCCCACCGCCGGGCCCTCCGCCAGGGGCGCTGAGCACAAGGCGAAGATCGCCGCGAAGGAGCATCGCGAAGCTCGGTGCCGGGTGCATCACCGCGGTGAAGCCGAGCCTGCCGCAGTAGAACTCGATCGCCGCGTCGACGTCGTCGACGATGTAGCGGACGCTCACGGTTGCCATCTCTTCCTCCTCAGGTGTAGAGCTCTGGGTCCTGTTCGTCGATCTGGACGGTGGTGTCGTCGGGGCCGCGGACCAGGAGCGAACGTCCCCACTCCTGGTCGACGATTTCTCGTTCCGGCGGGAAGCCTGCTTCGCGGAGCCGCCTTGCCACCTGCTCGGGCGGCTCCTCGGCGACGAAGTTGACGAGCCGGCCCCGTCGTCCCTCGCGGTCGGCCGCCCCCGCCGAGTCGTGGAGCGCAAGCTCGCCACCGGCGGCGCCGAGCTCGATCCAGTTCCCGGTTCGCGAGCGCGCTCCGGCCTCAAGCCCGAGCGCCTCATAGAAGCGGGCCGCCGCGTCGACGTCGGGGACGAATGGATCGGCCGGACCTTCATCGATCCTCGTCCCGCTCGAGCCGGTCGAGGTACGCGCTCAGTGCCTCCTCGACCAGCAGCGAGAGCGATTTTCCGCTGTCGACGGAGGCGTGCTTGGCGCGACGGATAAGCGGCTGCGGCAAGTAGACGTTGAACTGCTGCTTGGCAGCCTGATCCCCGGTTCTCGGCATGCTAGCAATATAGCTTCCTATTATCGCGATTCAACCCGACCCGGCGACGTCCACGCCCAGTCGACCTGATCGGGCCCGGGGGCCTCGAATCCCCGGTCGGCGTCTGGGCCCTCGAGGTCGTGCTCGCCTGTCTCGACCATCTCGTGCCCTCAGGGGTGAGGTGGCGAAGGTGGCGGGTGCCGACCCGCAGCGGTGGGCGCTGACGTAGCCGTAAAGCTGGCGATCAGGCGGCGCAGGCCGTCGACGAAGAGCTCCTCGTCGCGGACCGGGTCGGAGTAGGAGAGGTTGACCATCGCTTCGAGCGAGGCGCGGGTGTCGTCGTCCGGGACGGGGGAGGGGTCGGGGCCGGGATTCGGCTCCGGTGTGGCGAGGTTGAGGCGGGCGGCGAGAACGAGGGTGGAGCCGATCGCGAAGGAGCCGTAGGCGTGGAAGGCGCGGGCGGCAGCTTCGCCGTGGAGGCCCAGGCCCTCGAAGCCGGCGGCGATCAGCCCGAGGTTGGCGGCGAGCTGGTCGTTGGCCGCCGGGGTGGCGGCGATGTGCAGGGCGACTTGGGGGTGGCGGCCGAAGGCGCGCCGGGTGGCGAGAGCGGCGGCGATGAGGATCTCGTCGGGCCGGTCGAGCTTGCCCTCGGCCAGGCGCATGCCTTCCTTGCCGGCCTCTTCCCAGACCAGGCCGAGCGCCGCGTCGACGATCTCGCTGCGGGCCGAGAAGTGGTGGTAGATCGCGCTCGGGCTGACGGCGAGGGCGGCGGCGAGGCTGCGGATGCTGGGGTCCTCGCCGTGGTCGAACTGGCGCAGCGCCTCTCCCGCGATCTCGCTTCGCGAGAGGTGGGTCTTCCTGCGCTTCGCCAGTCGAGCCATCGGTCTCCCTACTTCCTATAGAGCCAACCCCACATATAGATGTCTTCGGTGCCGAAGACGATCTTCGTGCTGGCGTCGAAGTTGAATCCCAGCGGGCCGCCCATCTCGCCCACCCCGGCGCCGGCGACTATGGGCGTTTCGAAGTGGGGCCCGTCACCGTAGACGTTGCTGCGCTGGGCGTAGGCGTCGGTCACGGTGAAGCGGTCCGAGCCGGGGCCGGGCAGCGTGCCGGCGATGTGGGCGATGCCGACGTTGTCGGCGCCGGTGTGGGTGAAGTAGCGGACGTGGCGCAGGTCGTCAGCGGTCCACCACTGCAGCTCGCCGTGCAGGTCGCTGCCGAAGTAGTCGGCGAACGGATAGTTCGCGTCGCCTCCCGGCTCGCCCGTGTCGCAGTCGCCGGAGCTCCTGGTGAAGGACCGGCACCGCTCGGTTTCGAAGTGGAGCGGCTTGGGCCAGTTGAGGCGGCACCAGCCCGGGCCCGAGTTGGGGTTGCAGAGGCGCGGGTCGTTGACGCGGCCGGGCAGCTTGGAGAAGGTGCGGCTGATCGCGCCGGGGCAGTCGCCCCGCGCCGCGGTCGCCGCGTAGAAGGCGCCGACGCCGGTGTGGCGCAGCGACCACTGGTAGCCGGCGGCAGTCTTCTTCGCCCGGTTCGAGCCGACCCGCCGGTCGACGCCGGGGTCGCGCTTCTCGCCGGTCTGCTCGTAGACCGTGACGAGGCGCTGGGCCGAGCACACTTGCGGCTGCTTGCTCTCGACGTAGCCGAAGACACCCTTCGACCAGGTGTCGATCGTGATCCGGTCCTGGGAGGCCGGCGCGGCGGCGGCGCCGGCGGGCGCCAACGCCGCCACGAGCGCCACGAGCGCCACGAGGAGGGACGGGACAGCTCTCATCTGTTCTCGCTTTCCTGCTGGATAGGGGATTTCTGGAGTGAGGGATCGACAAAATACCGATCACTGTTCGGAATTGCTCACTGGATGATCGCCATCTCTATCCAGCCTTCGCGCAGCGCGGCCACGAAGGAGCTGCGCCTGGCCCACGACTCGCGCCTGTACCGCGCATCGCCGCCAGGCAGATGGCGCTCACCGCAAAGGTGACCACCACACCTCCCATGAGCGGGCCGAGGATTTCTCCGCCATGCCTCCGCGAATCCCCGATGAGCAGGGCCGCCATCGTGTCCTGACTCGCAACCTTCACCCAGGTCCGCCACGACCGCCATCCGATCGCCCAGCACCGAACTGCCTGTTCGGTGAAAAGGAGCCGGAACTCCTGCGGGCGGAGTACGTCAAGACGACGCTTGACGCCCGACCAGCCGTCCCCGGTGACGGCAAATGGTGGAAGGGTCACGAGTTCGAGTCTCGTTCCGGGCCCTGTAAAGGTGCCTGCAAATTGACCCCTTTATGGGGTCGCTTTCGTCTTCCGGGGGAGCGCCGGCGACCCGGGTTTCTGCCACTGGTGGCAGAACGGGATGCCGGGAGTGCCGCGCGACCTGCCGAGCTGGAAGGGCGCGCGGATCCCGGGCCTCGCCGCGTCCGCTCAGGGCGCGGGCGTCAGCGGCACGGAGGGGAAGTCGACGGGTACGGCGAGGGAGACGTTGACGTAGTTGGTGAAGAGGTTGAGGGCGACGTGGGCGATGACCTCCACGATCTCCTCGTCGCTCAGGCTGGCGGCGCGCACCGTCTCGATCGCCCCGGCGGGCACCGAGCCGCGAGTATCGACCAGCTGCAGCGCGAAGGCCAGGACGGCCGCGGTCCGCGGGTCGGCGGACTCGCCGGCCTGGGCGGCGGCCATCGCCGCGCCGTCGGCGCCGGCCTTGCGACCGAGGGCGGTGTGGGCGGCCAGGCAGTACTCGCAGCGGTTGCGGTCGGCGACCGCGACCGCGATCTGCTCGCCGAGGACCGGCGTGAGGGCGCCGCCGCCGAGGGCGCCGAAGGAGCCCCACATGCTGCGCAGTGCGGCCGGCGAGTTGGCGACCGCCCGAAACATCGCCGGGACCGTGCCGAACGCGCCTTGGATCTCGTCGAGCGCGAGGCGCCGGTCGCCATCGGTGGAAGCGGGGTCGAGCAGCTGAACGTGGGCCATGATCATCCTTTGCGTCGAGGGTCGGAGCCCGCTGGGCCCCCGGGCCGCGTCGCGACCGTGGGGGGCGATGCTGTCGCAGTTGGCCGGACTCTGTGTATCGTTTCATCCACTATGCATGCCAAATCGTCCGGGATTCCGGGGGAAGTCGACCGTCTGACCGGTCTCCTGCGGCGTTTCGAGATCGTGGTGTCCGTACTCGACATCGCCGATCCGCTGTCGGCGCCGCGAGGCTACGGCGAGGAGGCAGAGCCGCCGCATGGCCACCTCCACGTGCTCTCGCGCGGCGCGATCGACCTGGAGATGGGCGCGGCGCGGCAGCGGCGGCGCGTGGCGGGCCCGAACCTGGTGCTCTGCCCGACCCCGGCCCCACACCGCGTGGTCCCGATCGAGCGCCCCGCCGTCACCTGCGCAGCGCTCCGCTTCTCTGGCGGCCCCGTCCATCCCCTGCTGCGCGCGCTCCCGCCGGTGCTCGTCGTCAGCGCCTCGCTCACGCCGAGCGTCGCGCCGACGGTCGCCCTGCTGGAGGCGGAGGTCGAGCACGTCCGCTGCGGCCGGCCGCTGGTCGCCGGGCGCCTCCTCGAGGTCGTCCTTCTGCAGCTGTTGCGCTGGGCCTTCGACCATCCCGACGACGCCGGCATCACCCGCGGCCTGGTGCGCGGCATGGCCGACCCTGGCCTCGCCGCGTCGCTGGTCGCCGTGCACGAGGACCCGGGTGCGAACTGGACGCTGGAGAGGATGGCCCGCGTCGCCGCGCTTTCGCGCAGCAGCTACGCCGAGCGCTTCCGCTCCCTCGTCGATGAGACCCCGGCCGCCTACCTCGCCAGGTACCGGATCGCGCTGGCCCAGCAGCGCCTGCTCCGCGGCGACCAGGTGGCCGCGATTGCGCCCGCGGTCGGCTACGCGAATGGCTCCGGCCTCTCGCGCGCCTTCGCCGCGCACACCGGCCTTTCGCCCTCGGCCTGGCTCGCCGCGGCGACGGCCGGCCCGCCCGATCGCCCTTCCGCGGCGCCGCCGGGCCGATGACCACGGCGCGTGGCGCTCGACGCCGTCGACGTCAGCCGGAGGCGCCACCGCCGGACAGGGCGATGCCGATGACGACGCTGACGGCGAGCACTGCGACCACGAGGCGGTAGGCGAGCACGCGCTCGCGGCCCGGCTCGCGGGCGGGGCCGGCGCCGCGGGCGAAGCAGGCCAGGGCACCGAGCACGAGTACGCTGCCGCTGACGACGACGGCCGTCGACGCGGCGAACACGCCCGCGGCGACGATGCCGGTGCCCAGGTTCCAGAGCACCAGTCGGGTGCGGCTCGAGGACGGGGAGAGGACGGGCGCCGGGAAGAGGAGGGGACCGAGGCCGAGCGCCAGCTGGGCGACGCCGCCGACCAGCACCAGGTAGGCCGCCAGCCACGAGCCGTGGGCGAAGGGGGCGGCGCTGTCGACGGCGGCCACGAGCCCGCCGGCGACGATCAGCGAGACCGCGATCGCGACGCAGACGATCAGCTCTCGTTCCGGCGGGCGCGCCCCGGCGGCCGGCGCTCGCCTTGCGGCGCCTTTTGCTCCTGATTTACACATAAGCAATGTGAGAAAACCAGCATATCCCAGGTGCGGGTTCGACCTCGACTCGCTCGGCGGCACCAACCGGACGGCGAACTCGGCCGGCGAGTGTTTCGCGAGCAAGACCGAAGACCGGTTCGCCGACGCTCGCCTGTCTCCGCGCGACTTCGGTCCGGCGATCGAGGACGCCGTGGCCTGGATCGACTGCGAGATCGAGGTGGAACACGAAGCCGGTGATCACCTCATCGTCCTCGCCCGGGCGGTGGCGCTCGAGGCGTCGCGCGAGACGGTCGAGCCCCTGGTCTTCTTCCGTGGCACCTACTCGCCGCTCGGCAGGCCCCAGAACGGTTGAACGGCGGTCCCTGTCCTCTTCGGGGCGCCTCGCGGCCATCCACGTTCCGACGGCCTCCGGCCTGATAGGCCCCGGCCCCAGAAGCTGTCGCCGGGGAATGGCCCCGGCCCCTGAAGCTGTCGCCCGGGCAGGGATGAGGCCCCAGAAGCTGTCGCCCGGGGCCCGCGGTTGGGGGAAGGGCCCCGACCCCCTGAAGCTGTCGCCCATGGCGGAAGGGATGCGGCCGTCTCGTCCACGGCCGGCAGGATGCGGCCGTGGCCGGGACGGCCGGGTATGAAAGCAGTGGAGGAAGGCTCGCGGGAGATCCACGGGACCGTGGCCGAGGTGAGACCTCGTCACGGAGATGCCGGGAACTCCACGCCTCCTCCCGTGTTGTCCAACCGTCACGGACGCGCCGCGTGGGTTTTCCACCGTATGGGGGGGTCGATACACGCAGCGTGTCCCCGACCCTCTTCCCCGGCCCGTCCCACCGGTCAGGGATCTCCGTGGTTCGAAATGGGCGCCATGCGCCCATTTCGAACCACGGAGGCGTCGGGAACCCCGACGCCTCCCCTCCCGGGTCCCTCGACCGTTCGGGGATCTCCACGCGTACCCCACCCTCGGGGAGGACCCGTCACGGAAGTCCGACCTTGTGACGTCCCCGTGTCGTCTTGCCCACGACCCCCTCCCGTCCCGGGCGCCTCATGGCGCTCACAGCCTGCCAGGAGCGCCATGAGGCGCCCGGGGCCATCTCGGACGGGTGCGGGGGCCGGGGTCGCGGCGCCCTGCGCCCCGCAACGCACCTCGGACGGGTGCGGGGGTCGGGGCCGCGCCGCACCTCGGACGACCGCGGGGTCGGGACCGGGACGCAGCTCGGACGGGTGCGGGGGCCGGGGCCGCGCGGTATCTCGGACGGGCGCACGGGCCGGGGTCGCGCGGCACCTCGGACGTTCGGCCCGGCCGCGGATCGCGGCCCAACTCGGCCGGACGCGCCGGCGGCGCCTGGTGCGCGCGGCCGCTATCTCGCTGCGGTCCGGCGGACCCGGAAGTTGGCGGTGGCCGGGGTCGGGTCCGGGTGGCCGAGGGCATCCACAGCCCGGACGCGGAATCGGTGCCGCCGTGCTTTGTTGGTCGCCTTGACCCCGAAGGTGGCCGGGGAGGTGCAGGGGGTGAAGGGCTTGGCGTCGATCGCGCACTCCAGGCGGGTGCCGGTGACGGCCTCGAAGCGGAAGCTGACCCGCGCGCGTTTGCGCCGGGTCTTCACCGTTTTCAGGGGGCGGCGCGTGATCCGGGTGTCGGGGACGGGAGGGCCTGGGGTGCCGGCATTGCCTTGGCCGCCGCCTCCGGCAGGGGCGCCGCCGCCATCATTTCCACCGCCCGGCGTTTCGCCCGGGGGGTTCGCCAGCTTGGCGAGGAAGGCGTCGGCGAGGTTCTGGTCGTTCTGGAACTGCCGCAGCAGCGGCAGGTTCCCCGACTCGGTGGTGCCGGCGAGGTGGATCGAGTCGTCGGGACCGAGTGCGATCGCGTTGCCTTCGTCGTTGGCCGAGCCGCCGAAGTAGGTCGAGAACGGCAGCTGCAACGGGGCGCCGGGGGCCGGCTGGTGGAGGTGCGCGACGAAGGCTTCGCGTTCGCCGACGACGGCCTGGAGGCGTTCGGCGGTCGGGAAGTCGGGCGACGTCGTGCTGCCCGCGACGAAGGCGTCGCCGGCGTCGTCGAGGGCGATGTCGCCGACGTTGTCGCTGCCCGAGCCACCGAGGTAGGTCGAGTAGCCGAGCGTCACCGGACCGCCGGCGTCGGGCGCGAATTTGGTGAGAAAGCCGTCCCCTCCCGCCTGGTCGGTCTGGAGCGCCCCGCTGGTCGGGAAGTCGGTCGAGTCGGTGACGCCGCCGACGTAGGCCGCTCCCGTCGCGTCGACGGCGATCGTCGAGGGGAAGTCCCCGGCGAGGCCGCCGAGGTAGGTCGAGTAGGCGAGGGTGACGGGGCCGCCGGCGTCCGGGTTGAGCTTGGTGACGAAGGCGTCGAACCCACCCTGGTCGGTCTGCAGCGGGTCCTGCAGCGGGAAGTTGGTGGCGTCGGTGCGGCCGGTCACGTAGGCGGCGCCCTGTGCGTCGACGGCGATCTTGCTGCCGGCCTCCTGGGTGCCGTTGCCGCCCAGGTAGGTGGAGTAGGCGAGGGTCACCGGGCCGCCGGCGTGGGGATTGAGCTTGAAGGCGACGGCGTCGAAACCGGGCTGGTCGGCCTGGAACTGGTCCTGCAGCGGGAAGTCGGTCGAGTCGCTGAAGCCGGTCACGTAGGCGGCGCCCTGTGCGTCGACGGCGATCCCGGAGGCGCCGTCGGTGAGGGAGCCGGAGACGTAGGTCGAGTAATCGATCGTCACCGCGCCGCCGTTGTCGGGGTTGAGCTTGACGACGTAGATGTCGGTGCCGCCGAGGTTGCCCCCGGCGATCCCGGCGAGCGGGTCGACCGTCGGGAAGTTTTCCGAGTCGGTGCTGCCGGTGAGGTACACGGCGCCCTGTGCGTCGACCGCGATCGAGGCGCCGCCGTCGCCTTTGGAGGCGCCGATGTAGGTCGAGTAGGCCAGCTTCATCGCGCCGCCGTCGTCCGGTTCGAACTTGGAGACGAAGGCGTCGTCGAGGGCCTGGTCGGGGAAGCGCTCGTCGAAGATCGGGAAGTTGCCGGATTCGGTCTGGCCGGAGATGTAGACGCCGCCCGCCGGGTCGACCGCGACGTCGAAGCCGAAGTCTTTGAGCGAGCCGCCCAGGTAGGTGGAGTAGGAGAGGACCGGGTCGATCACCAGCGGCCGCGAGCGGTCGTACGCGCCAAGCGCGAAGCCGAGCCGCTCGCCGTGCAGCGAGAACGCCGCCGCGACCGGGTGGCGCTTGCCGTCGATCCACTGGTAGGCGACCGGGGCGGCCTGGCGCAGGGTCGAGCCGCCGAGCCCGAGGGCGAGGGCACCGTCGGCGGTGATCCGCGCCGAGTCGGCGCCGCGCAGGGCGACCCCGATCCGATCGGGGTCGGCGCCGGGGGCGAGCCGCCAGTCGTACTCGAGCCGGCGCTGGTTGCCGTGGAAGTCGAGGTCGATCCCCGGGTAGACGGAGCGGTAGCGCACCCCGGCATAGGTGGGGACACCGCGGCGCCAGGCGGAGCGATCGTTGCCGACGAAGCTGTTCACCTTGCCGGGCAGCTCGCCGAGGCCGACCGCGCCCGCGGGCGCGGCGCCGAGCAACTCGAAACGCAGGCTCCGCCCGCCCTCGGCGAAGCGCAGGGTCGCATCGCCGCCGTGCAGGTAGAGCGTGCCGCCGGCCACCGAGTGCGAGACGTAATCGACGCCGCCGCCGAACCTGCCGGCGGCGGGCTCGAAGGAGAGCGGGGCGGCCAGGATCGCGGACGAGCGCTCGGCAGGCTCCGCCGGGGCCGGCAGGGACCCGGAGCCCGCGCCGAGCGCGAGGGCCACTGCCAGCGCGGCGACGATCACCGCCGCGCCAAGGCGAGGCACGCCGAGCAGTCTCAGCGGGACGGACACGGCCTCGACCGTATTGGCCGCCAGGGATGGCGTCAAGCGGCGAGTTGTACGTTGGGATCCGTGAGAACGACCCGGTTCCCGGCTGCGTCAAATATCGTCTGACGGAGCATTTTGGCCCGGCCACATGTCAATCCTCGTGAACGGCAGATCGAGATGAGAGGGAGTCCTGGGAGGCTGGCGCTCGGGGTCGAATCCGATCACGCTCGGCTTGCCGGGCTGCTGCGGCGCGCCCACACCATCGCGGTCGATACCGGGGTGCCGCCGCGGGTCGTGCGCGAGATCGTCTCGGATTCGTGGCGCCGGTCGGTGGCGGCGGGGGTCGATCCCGAGCATCCGGCGCCGCGGATGCTCGACGCCGGCCGGACTGCCGGGCGCCTCGCGAGCCACCCGGTGGGGCCGCTCCTGTCGCGCATCAGCGGCATGCTCGAAGCGTTGTTCGAGTCCGGGTACTTCGTCGCCTTCAGCGATGCCGACGGCGTGCTCCTGTGGACCGACGGGCCCTCGCAGGCGCTGCAGACCGCGGTCGCGCCCCGCTTTCTGCCGGGCTTCCTGTGCAGCGAGGACGGCGTCGGGACCAACGCGATCGGGACGGCCCTGGCGCTCGACCAGCCGGTGCAGATCTTCTCGGCCGAGCACTTCAGCCGCCTGTTGCACGGGTGGACCTGCGCGGCGGCGCCGATCCACGACCCCGACAGCGGCGCGGTGCTGGGCGCGATCGACCTCTCGGGCGACTTCCGGACGGCCCACGTCCACGGACTCCCGCTGGTCACCGCGGTCGCGTCGGCGGTGGAGGCGTGGCTGTCCACCGAGCGCCGCGGGGCCGAGGAGCGCGCCGACGAGGTGTCGGTCGCCCTCGCCGGGCGGGGACGGGCCGTCGTCACCACCACGCGCGGCCGCCTGGAGATGAACCGGCGGCACAGCGAGATCCTCGCGCTGCTCGCCTCGAACCCCGCCGGGATGACGGTGCGCGACCTGGCGCGCGCGCTGTATGGCTCGTCCGCGCCCGGCGCGACCGTACGGGCGGAGATCACGCGACTGCGCCGCCGGCTCGGTCCGGACGTGGTGCTGAGCCGGCCCTACCGGCTGCACGAACGCGTCTCCACCGACGTCGGCGACGGCAGGGTCGGCCTGCCCCCCGAGTCACCGGCGCGGGGCTTCGTCGAAGCCCCGCGCAGCCTCGACGCAGCCTTCGAATCCGACTAGCCACGGTTCCTCCCCCCGCTTAGCCTGCGGCCGCGGCCGCCCGCCGGGCGGCGAGCTACCGAACTTGAGGAGGTCGTCATGAGCAAGACTTTGGCCGGCGCCTGCCTGTGTGGCGGGATCGAGTACGAGGTGAGCGAGCCGGAGGGCATGGGCGTCTGTCACTGCACCCGTTGTCAGCGCTGGACCGGGTCCAGCCTGACCGGGGTCCTGGTCTCGCCCGACAATTTCAACGTCACCAAGGGGGCCTCGCTGGTCAAGCGCTACGAGAGCGAGTTCGCCCCGCGGCAGTTCTGCGGTGAGTGTGGCTCGGCGCTCTTCGACGATCTCGGCGAGAAGTACTACGTCGCCGCCGGGCTGATGCGGGAGCTCGACCTGACGCCCGAATTCCACCTCCAGGTCGCCTTCAAAGCGCCGTGGGAGATCATCGGCGACGACGCTCCGCAGTACGACGAAAACCCGCCCGCGTGAGGATCCGCGCCGCGGTCCTGGAGGAGTTCGGGGCGCCGCTCGTCGTCCAGGACGTCGACCTCGCCGGCCCACAGGCCGGCGAGGTCCTGGTGCGCCTGCACGCCTGCGGCGTCTGCCACACCGACATGTACAGCGCCTCGGGCGTCGACCCGTCCGGCTATGCGCCGTGCGTGCTCGGCCACGAGGGCGCGGGTGTGGTCGAGGCCGTCGGGGAGGGGGTCACCTCGGTCGCTCCCGGCGACCACGTCGTCACCCTGTTCTCCCCGCAGTGCGGCGAGTGCGTCAATTGTCGCTCGGGGCGGACGAACATCTGCCTGGCGATCCGCGAGCAGCAGAACCTCGGCTACCTGCCCGACGGGACGACGCGACTCTCCCGCGACGGTGAGCCCCTTCGTCACTTCATGGGCTGCTCGACCTTCGCCGAGGCGACCGTGATGCCCGAGATCGCCCTCGCCAAGGTCGATCCGCAGTCCCCCCACGCGGCCAACGCGCTCTTCGCCTGCGGTCTCTCGACCGGTCTCGGCGCGGCGATGTTCCGCGCCCAGGTCTTCGAGGGCGCCACCGCGGTCGTCTTCGGCCTCGGCCTGGTCGGTCTCGGTGCGGTGGCGGGCGCGCGGCTGATGGGCGCCGAGCGGATCATCGCCGTCGACCTCTCCGAGGACCGGCTGAAGCACGCGGAGCACCACGGCGCCACCGACCTCTGGGTCGGCGGCGACGGCATCGTCGATCGTGTCCTCGAGGAGACCGGCGGCTTCGGCGCCGACTTCACCTTCGAGGCGACCGGCAACGTCGCGGTCATGCGCCAGGCCGTCGAGTCCGCCCGGATCGGCTGGGGCACCGTCTGCGTCACCGGCGTCGCCGGCCGCGGCGAGACCCTCGAGGTGATCCCCCGCTACCTGATCACCGGCCGCACGGTCATCGGTGCGTCGTTCGGCGGCGTCAAGGGGCGCGACCAGGTGCCCCAACTGGTCGATCGCTACCTGCGGGGAGAGATCGACGTCGATGCCTTGATCTCCCACCGGACCACCCTCGACCAGATCAACACCGGCTTCGACCTGATGCACGAGCAGGACGGGATCCGCACGGTCGTCGAGTACGCCTGAGGCGGGTATGCTTTAATTTCTACTCGTTGGGGGTTATTAATTCGGAGAGGAGCCCCGATGAGCGATATCTCGATGCACGAGGGGCGGCGGGGATTCGCCCGGGTGACCGCTGCGGTCCGCGCGCTGGAGCGCGGGGGGATGGTCGTGGTCGTCGACGCCGCCGACCGCGAGAACGAGGGCGACCTGGTGATGGCCGCCGATCGGATCACCCCGGAGGCGGTCAACTTCATGGCGACCCATGGCCGCGGCCTGATCTGCGTGGCGATGCTGGAGGAGCGGCTGCGGGCGCTGGGCATCGGGACGATGGTCGACCGCTCCACCGACCCCAGGGGAACGGCCTTCTTCGTCTCCGTCGATCATGCCCGTGACGCGACCACCGGGATCTCGGCCTCTGATCGCAGCAAGACCATCCGCGCGCTGGCCGATCCCGCCGCGATGCCGGTCGACTTCAACCAGCCCGGTCACGTGTTCCCGTTGGGCTACCAGGAGGGCGGCGTGCTCCGGCGCGCGGGCCACACCGAGGCTTCGGTCGACCTCGCCGTGCTGGCAGGGAGGCAGCCGGCGGCGGTGATCTGCGAGATCGCGCGCCCGGACGGCGAGATGGCGCGCCTGCCGGAGCTCGAGGAGCTCGCCCGCCTGCACGGCCTGCCGCTGGTGACGATCGCCGAGTTGATCGAGTACCGACGCCGCGAGGCGCCACTGATCCAGCGCGTGAGCGCGACCAACCTGCCGCTCGAGCAGGGCCACTTCCGCGCGATCGGCTATCGCGATGCCGTCCACGGCCGCGAGCACCTCGCGTTGACGGTCGGAGATCTCGGCGCCCTCGGCGGGGTGCCGCCGCTGGTCCGCATGCACTCCGAGTGCCTGACCGGCGACGTCTTCGGATCCCACCGGTGTGATTGCGGCGCACAGCTGGAGAAGTCCCTGGAGATGATCGCCGCCGAGGGGAGGGGGGCGGTGATCTACCTGATCGGCCACGAGGGCCGCGGTATCGGTCTGACCGCCAAGCTCGCGGCCTACGAGCTGCAGGAACAAGGGCTGGACACCTTCGACGCGAACGTGCGGCTCGGTCACCCGCCCGACGCCCGGGACTACTCGGTCGGGATGGCGATCCTCAGCGACCTGGGGCTGCAGGAGGTGAGGCTGCTCACCAACAATCCGGCGAAGCGGTCCGGACTCGAGACCTACGGGATCGAGGTGACCGAGACCGTGCCGTTGCGGACCACCCCGACGCCCGACAACCTCAGGTACCTGCGGACGAAGCAGCACCGCATGGGCCACCTTGACCTCGCCCTTTCGGACACCTACGGCAGCAGCTCGGCGACCGAGAGCTTCGCCGCGTGGGCCTGCCTCGACTCCCTCTGAGGTGCGCCGGCGGCTTGTAAAGGCGTACGAACGCGGACCCGCCGTCCATGCACGCGGTGGGGGAGCGGCGCAGTACGGTCGCGGCGCTTTCTGGTTGGTGCAAGCGACGATCGAGGGGTGCGCGTGGGACGTGTCGAAGACAAGGTGGCGCTGATAACCGGGGCCGCGCGGGGACAGGGGCGGAGCCACGCGGTGCGGCTCGCCGAGGAAGGCGCGGACATCATCGCCGTCGACGTCTGTCGTGACCTCGGGATGGCCTATCCACCCGCGACCCCGGAGGACCTCGCCGAGACCGTTCGTCAGGTCGAGGCGACCGGCCGCAGGATCATCGACGCCGAGGTCGACGTGCGCGAGGGAGAGGAGCTGAGGCGCCTCGTCGACGTGGCCGTGGCCGAGCTGGGACGGCTTGACATCGTGGCCGCCAATGCCGGGGTCAGCGGCGGCTATCCGGCTCGGGCCCACGAGCTCGACCGGGACCTCTGGCAGATCGCGCTGGACGTCAACCTCACCGGCGCCTGGAACACCTGCGCCGCCGCCATCCCGCACCTGATCGAGGGCGACCGGGGCGGCGCGATCGTGATCACGAGCTCGGCGGCGTCGCTCAAAGGCTACGAGAACATCAGCCACTACGTATCCTCCAAGCACGCTCTCGTGGGGCTGATGCGCACCCTCGCCAACGAGCTCGGGCGGCACCGCATCCGGGTCAACAACATCGCCCCGACCCAGGTCGACACCGACATGGTGCTCAACGACACCGTGGCGAGGCTGTTCTGTCCGCATCTCGAGAACCCGACCTACGACGACCTCGCCGAGGCCTCGATGGCGATGCACGTGCTCCCGATCCCGTGGGTCGAGTGCATCGACATCACCAACGCGCTGTTGTTCCTCGTCTCCGACGAGGGTCGTTACGTCACCGGGACGACCCTGGCGGTGGACGCCGGGGTGACCCAGCACTGACAGCCGAGCCTGTGCCCGAATCCGAGCGCCCGCAGGGCAAGTCGAAGCGAGGCCCCGGGCGGCCGCGCGATGCGACCTACGAGGCGACGATCCTCGAGGAGGCGTTGCGCGAGCTCGTCCTCCACGGGGTCAGGCGCTTCAGCATCCAGCGCGTCGCCGATCGCGCCGAAGTCGCGAAGGCGACGGTCCGCCTGCGCTGGCCCGACCGCGACGAGCTGATCATGGCGGCGCTGACGACGACCAAGGTCACGATCAGCGCGCCCGCGACCGGCACCTTGCGCGGCGACCTCGCCCACATCGCCCGTGAGTGGGCGGCGGTCTACAACACCGAGGAGCTGATGCGGCTGTGGGGGCACGTCCAGGCGGAGCAGAACGACAATCCGGAGTTCTTCGAGCGCTTCCAGGCGGCCATCGCCCGCCCCGCCGGCCAGACCGTGATCGACGCGATCACCGCGGCGCAGGAACGCGGGGAGGCCCGGCCCGACGTCGGGGCCGAAGTCATCGCCCGTTGTGTGGTCGGCTCCTTGTACCTGGAGGGGATCGCCCAGCACAGCGAGATCACGCCGGACTTTCAACGCCACCTCGTCGAGTTGATCCTCAGCGCGATCGAGATCGCGCCGAGCGCGCCCCAAAGCGCTTCCTAGAGGCGAAAACTTTTATTTCCGACCGCGATCAGAATATATTTGACACGGACCCCTTCGAGGGCTAGGTTTTGACGCGACGTCGGGTCGGGAGCCCGCGTCGACGTCGAGTTCATGTCGCCTGCGACTCCGAACGATTTGAGGAGAGGAAATGAGTGAGGTAATCGAGCGTCCGCCCGAAGGCGTGGTCGACATGCCGACGGCCCTGCACCTCCTGACCCCGGCCGCCGCGGAGATCGAGTCCGCGGCGGAGCGCCCCGACGTGGTCGCCGCCTTCTGTCGCATCGCCGCCGCCTTCAATCCCCAGGGTGACGTCGACACCGCGGCCCGGCTGGTCGCCGGGACCGCCGCTCAGCTGACCGCGAGCGCCCGCTGCTGCGTCTACCTCCGTGACGGCGATTCCGAGCTGTTCCGCGGGCGGGTGGTCTTCGGTGAATCGGCCGGCGACGACGAGCGCGTGCGCCGCCTCGTGTGCGGTACGACCGCCGACGAGTTCACGCGCGAGATCGCGGCCGGCCGGCGACCGGTCGTGATCGCCGACGCCCGCCGTGACCAACGGCCGGTGCGCGCGGCGATGGTCGACTGGGGAGTGCGCTCGGTGCTCGGCGTGCCGATGCTCGACGGCGAGGACGTCGTCGGCATCATCTTCCTCGACGACCCTGGCCTGCCGCGGGTGTTCTCACCGGCCGAGCAGGAGATCGCGGCGAGCTTCGGCCAGCTCGCGGGGGTAGCCATGTCCTACGCGTTGCAGGCCCAGGGGCTGCGGCAGGCGAAGCTCGCGGTCGAGCACCAGAACCAATCGCTCAAACGCGCCCGGGCGCTCGACGAGCGGCTGACGCAGGCCCTCGTCGACGCCCAGGGCGTCGGCGAAATCGCGGCGACCGTGACCGCGCTCACCGGCCGCGAGTGCGTGATCTACGACGATGCCTTGCGGCGGGTCGGGCTCGGCGGCCGTCCCGACTCCCCGGCGGAGACCCTGCGGGCGCTGGACCGCCTCATCGCCGACCTGCCCGAGGTCCGCGATGCCCTCGACGGCGCGACCGGCCGGACCGCGATCATCGACGCGATCCCGGCGGAGCGGCTGATGCACCGGGTCCTCGTCTCGCCGGTTCTGAACAGTGCCCGCGGGGTCGGCTGCGTCGCCCTGGTCGAGACGGGGAGCCCCTTCTCCCTGGCCGACGCGGCCGCGGCCCGGCGCACCGCGATGGCGGTCGGGATCGACATCGCCGTGCGGCGACGCGAGAGCGCCGAGCTCGCCCACGCTCGCGAGGTGCTCGTGCGCGACCTGATCTCCGGCACCGGCGATCCAGCCCGCGCCGCGGCGCGGGCCGATTACGTCGGGCTGCCCCTCGGCCAGAGCACCGTCGTCGCCTTCGTCAAGCGGCGCGTCGGCTGCGGTCCCCCGCTGTCGGCCGATGCCGTCGGCGAGGCGTGCGTGGCGGGGGGGCTCGGCCACTGGGAGGGGGCGACGACCGCCGAGGCGGGCGGCATCGTGGTGATCCTGCCGATCCAGGAGGCGGACTCCCGGCAGGCCGCGCTCGCCCCGGTGAGGGGCCGGCTGAACGAGGTCGCGATGCGCCTGAGCGACGACGGAGAGGTCCTGGTCGCGCTGTCCGGCGCCTGCTCGGACGCGCCGGGATTCCGCCTCGCGTTCGAGGAATCGTGTCAGGTGCTGCGCTGTCTGGAGGAGCTCGGTTCCGGTGGATCGCTGGTGTCCAGCCTCGCCGCCGACGACCTCGGCCCGGCGCGCCTCTTCCTCAGTGCGGCGGACCGCTCGGTGGCGCGCCGGTTCTGTGCCGACGTCCTCGGTCCGCTCGACGACGTCGACGATCCCAAAGCCGTGGACCTGCTGCTCACCGCGGACACCTACTACGGCAGCGGGCGCAGCGTGCGGAGGACCGCCGTCCAGCTCGGGGTCCACGGCAACACGGTTCGCTACCGGCTGGCGCGGATCAAGCAGATGACCGGTCGTGACCTCCTCGGCGACCCGACCGGCGAGGTCGACTTCTTCGTCGCGCTGATGCTCCTCAGCCTGGAGCGGAAAGTGCCGCGCGACATCGTCGTCCGCCTCGGCGTCGCCGCCGAGCCAGGTGCGTGAGCACCGCGGTGCCGACCGGGTGCAACCGGCTCCCTCGCGGGGGCCTTGGAAATGCGTACGAACGCCGCCGCGTCGCCTTCTAGGCCGCGCGGATGGTGCTCAATAGGGTCGCGGCGCTTCTTGGTCATGGTCGGGTAAAGCGAGAATCGAGGTGCACGTGGTGCGTGGCGAAATCAGGGTGGCGTTCATGCTCGGGACCGGGCGAGGACGGTCGTGACGGCGGCGGTCAGGCCGTTCGTGGCGCCGGCGCGGACGCTCGCGGGCGCGGGCGCGAGCGCTGCCGCCGGGGCGGAGCTGCGCGCCGCCGGCGTCCGGCCGGAGGACGGCGTCGTCCCGTTGGTCGCCGACGCGACGGTGCTGGAGCTCGGTCTGGTCGACGCCGCGGTCGAGTCGCTCGCGGGCGCGGGCTTCACCCTCGACGTGCGACCGGGGGTCGAGGCCGAGCCGTCTCCCGACACCATTCGCGCGCTGATCGGTGACGACCCCGGGACCCCGGTCGCCGCGGTCGTCGGGATCGGCGGCGGGAGCGCGCTCGACGCGGCCAAGCTCGTCTCGCTCGCCCACGCCAACGAGATCGACCTGACCGTCGGCCTGCAGGCCGGCGCCGCGGTCAGGCCCGGGCCGCCGATCCTCGCCGCCCCGACCACGGCGGGCACCGGAGCGGAGGCGACCGCCGTCGCGATGCTCTGGCACGCGGGCGCCAAGCGGATGTTCGTCCACGGGCACCTGGTCCCGCGCGCGGTGGTGCTCGACCCCGACCTGCTGGCCGGCCTGCCCGCCGCGGTCACCGGCTCGAGCGGGCTCGACGCGATCAGCCACGCGGTCGAGTCGTTGCTCTCGACCTTCCGCACGACGCTGTCGGAAACGGCGGCGAAGGCCGGCCTGAAGCTCCTCGCCGAGTCCGTCCGGGAGGCCTACGCGAGCGGCGGTGCCGCGGCGCGCCACGACACCCTGCTCGGTGCGTTCGACAGCGGCCTCGCGCTCAACGCCTCGGTGGTGCTCGGGCACTCGCTGGCCTACGTGATCGCCGGCCGTGCCGCCCTTCCCCACGGGGTCAGCTGTGCGATGGCGCTGCCGTACTGCCTCGCCCACGCGCGACCGGCCCGCGAGGCGGCGATCGAGGAGATGGCCGGCATCGTCTGCGCCAGGGACGATGGTGGCGCCTTCGTCGATTGGCTTCTCGACGCGAACGAGTCGATGGGGATCGCCCCCTCGCTCGCGGCGGTGGGGATCTCCGCCGACGCGATCGAGAGCATGGCGGCCGAGTGCGTCGAGCGCTACCCGCGTCCGAACCACCCGGTCCCGATCTCGGTCGAGAACCTCGCGCCGCTGCTCGCCGACTTCCACGCGGGTGACGCGCGCGGCGCCTGGGAGCGGGCCGGGAGCCGGGCATGAGCACGACCGCGGAGAGGAGGCTGAACCTGGTCGGCGGGGAGTGGCGCGATGCGCCAGGCTCGATCGACGTGCTCGATCCCGCCGACGAGCGCCAGGTCGTCGCGACCGTACCGGCGATGGGGGCGGCCGAGGTCGACGCGGTGTACGCGGCGGCGACGGCGGGCGCGGCGACGTGGCGGGCGACCAGCACGGTCGACCGCGGGCGGGTCCTGCTGCGGACGGCGGGGCTGCTGCGCGAGCGGGCACCGGAGATCGCGCGCACCCTGACCCGGGAGATGGGCAAGACGCTGGCCGAGGCGAGCGGTGAGGTCGGCAAGGCGGCCGACTTCTTCGAGTACTACGGCGGCCTGGGCCGCGCCGCCCGCGGCGAGTTGATCGCCCATGAACGCGCCGATGTGAACGCCTACACGGTGCACGAGCCGCTCGGCGTCGTCCTCGCGATCACCCCTTGGAACGACCCGTTGCTGACCCCGGCGCGCAAGCTCGCGCCGGCGCTGATCGCCGGCAACGCGGTGGTGCTGAAGCCGGCGAGCTACACGCCGCTGGTGGCGCTGGAGCTGGCCCGTGCACTCGACGACGCGGGATTGCCCGCCGGGGTCGTGAACACCGTGACCGGCAGCGGCGCCGCGATCGGTGACGCGCTGATCGAGGGTGCGCCGGCGGCCGTCAGCTTCACCGGCTCCAACGACGTCGGTGCGGACCTGCGCCTGGCGCTCGCCGAGCGCGACGTCCCCTTGTTGGCCGAGCTCGGCGGCAAGAACGCGGCGGTCGTCCTCGGCGGGGGATCGATCGAGCAGGCCGCGAGCTCGATCGCCGCGGCGGCCTGGGCGCAGGCGGGTCAGCGCTGCACTGCGACCAGCCGGGTGATCGTCGAGCGCTCCCGGCTCGAGCCGCTGGTCGAGGCGCTCCGCCGCGAGGCCGAGCGGTTGGTGGTCGGGCCCGGGCTCGACTCCGCGACCACGGTCGGGCCGCTCGTGTCGGGTGCCCAGCGCGATTCGGTGATCGGCTTCGTCGAGAGGGCCGTCGCCGCGGGCGCGACGATCGCGGCCGGCGGCGGTGCGCCGGAAGGGAAGGCCTACGCGCACGGCTGTTATGTCGCGCCGACCCTGCTCGTCGACGTCGACACCGAGGCGGAGATCTGGACCGAGGAGGTCTTCGGTCCCGTCGTGGCGGTCGTGGCGGCGGACGACGAGGCGCACGCCCTGGACCTGCTCAACGGCTCCCGCTTCGGGCTCGCGGCGGCGCTGTACGCCCGTGACGTCGGCGTGATCCAGCGCTTCGTCGCCGGCGCCGAAGTCGGTCAGGTGGCCGTCAACCTGCCGACCTCAGGCTGGGACGTCCACATGCCCTTCGGCGGGGCGAAGGTGTCGGGATCGGGGCACAAGGAGCAGGGGATCGAGGGCCTCCACTTCTACAGCCGGACCAAGACCGTGGCGATCGCCCCGTGAGGTTGGTCGTCGTCGGGGCGGGGATCCTCGGCTTGGCTGCCGCCCGCCAGGCCCTGCTGGCGCGCCCGGACCTGGACGTTGTGGTGCTCGACAAGGAGGACGCGGTCGCGCGGCATCAGACCGGACACAACAGCGGCGTGGTCCACGCCGGGATCTACTACGCGCCGGGGTCGCTCAAGGCGCGCCTCTGCCGCCGCGGACTCGCGCTCCTGCGCGGCTACTGCGCCGAGCGCGGGATCCCTTATGAGGAGTGCGGCAAGGTGGTGGTGGCGACCGACCCCGACGAGCTGCCGCGGCTGGACGAGCTCGAGCGCCGCGGGACCGCCAACGGCGTCGCCGGCCTGCGCCGCCTCGACGCGGGGGGGCTGCGCGAGATCGAGCCGCACGCGCGCGGCATCGCCGCGCTCCACTCGCCCGAGACGGCGATCACCGATTACGTCGCGGTCGCCCGCGCGCTTGCCGCCGACGTGGTCGGCGCGGGCGGCACGGTGCGGCTCGGTGAGGAGGTCGAGTCGGTCGAGCCCGGCGGCGCCGTGACCCTGCGGGGCGGCGAGCGCGTGGTGGGAGATCGCGTCCTCGTCTGCGCCGGGCTGCAGTCCGACCGCCTGGCGCGGCGGTCGGGCGGGCAGGCCGCGCCCCGCATCATCCCCTTCCGCGGTGAATACTGGGCGCTCGCGCCGGAGCGGACGGCGCTGGTCAAGGGCCTGATCTACCCGGTTCCCGATCCGCGCCTGCCCTTCCTCGGCGTCCACCTGACCCGCCGCGTCGACGGCGCGGTCCTGATCGGGCCCAACGCGGTGCCGGCGACCAAGCTCGAGGGCTACCGTCGGCGCGACTTCGACGGTGGCGACGTGCGCGACATCCTCGGCTGGCCGGGGACGCGGCGGATGCTCGGCACGCACTGGCGGGCCGGCGTCGGAGAGCTGGCCCGCGCGGCGAGTCGCCGGGCCTTCGTGCGGGCCGCCCGTCGGTACGTGCCCGAGCTGGGCACCGCCGACGTCATCCCGGCGCCGGCGGGGGTGCGGGCGCAGGCGGTCGACCCGGACGGTGCCCTGGTCGACGACTTCCGGCTCGTCGGCGCGGACGGCGTCACCTGGGTGCGGAACGCTCCGTCTCCGGCGGCCACCGCCTCGCTGGCGATCGCCGAGGAGTTGGTCGCCGAGGTGGGGCTCGCCTGATGGTCCGGAACCTCGTGAAGGCTCGCGTCGAGCCACGGAAGGTGGGTGTGTATGTCACTGACTGATCGCATGCGGAGGATGGAGGAAACGGTGATCCGCAGTGTGCTCGGCCACCTGCCGACGGGGGTCTCGGTGATCACCGCGACCGACGCAGGTGAGCCGGTCGGGATCGTCGCCAACTCCGTCACCTCGGTCTCCCTGGACCCGCCGCTGATGTTGGTCTGTCCGGCCAAGAGCTCCGGCACCTGGCCGCGACTGCGCTCCGCGGGGCGGTTCTGCATCAACGTGATGGCGGACCACCACGAGGAGATCTGCCGGCGCTTCGCGGTGAAGGGGGCCGAGGATCGCTTCGCCGGGACCGCCTGGCACGAGCGCCAGGGCATGCCGGCGCTCGACGAGGCGGTCGCCTGGATCGACTGCTCGATCCGTGATGAGCACGATGCCGGTGATCACACGATCGTGGTCGCCGACATCACCGACATGGAGGCGGCGACGGACGTCGAGCCGCTCGTCTTCTTCCGCGGCCGTTACGGGATGTTCGCGCCCCCGGCACCACGGAGCTGACCCTTACTGTACGCGCGGGCGACGGCGCCCGCTGTACAAGCATCCAATCGGTGTGACGGTCGGCATTTCCGGATGCCCAGGGGCCGACGCTAGCGTCGCCGGCATGAACTTTGGAATCTTCTTCATGCCGAGTCATCCACCGGAGCGTGACCTTTACGACGCGATCGAGTGGGACCTCCAATGCATCCGCTGGGCCGACGAGCTCGGGTTCGACGAGGCCTGGATGGGGGAGCACCACACGCTCGTGTGGGAGCCCGTCGTCGCGCCGGACCTCGTGCTCGCCCAGGCGATCAAGCAGACCGAGCGCATCCGGCTCGGCACCGCCGGCATCCTGATGCCGTTCATGCACCCGGCCGCCCTCGCGGACCGCGTGGCGCAGCTCGACCACATGGCGAAAGGCCGGCTGAACTTCGGGGCGGTCATCTCCGCGGCGCCGACCGACCATGCGCGCGCGGGCATCCTCGGCGGCATGGACCAGTCGCGGCGGATGACGGCCGAGGCGACCGAGCTGGTCCTGAAGGTGTGGACCTCGGAGGAGCCGTTCAGCTTTCGGGGTGAGTTCTGGTCATGTGACTTCGACCCCGCGGTCTCCTGGTTGCGGCCCTACCAGAAGCCCCACCCGCCGATCGCGATCCCCGGCCTCGGGCCCGCGTCGGCCTCGATCGTGAACGCCGGCGCGAACGGCTACATGCCACTCAGCTTCAACGTCGCCGAGCGGATCGTCGAGACGCATTGGCCGGCCTACGAACAGGGCGCGTTGAGCGCCGGGCGTACCCCCGATCGCCGCCAATGGCACGTCTTGAAGGACATCTTCGTTGCCGAAACCGACGAGGAAGCCCGCCGTTGGTCGGTGGAAAGCCACTTCGCGCGCTTCTACGACGAGTACCACCTGCCGATCCTCGAGAGCATCGGCCTCAAAGGGCACCTGAAGCACGACGACTCGGTGCCGGACTCGGCGATCGACGTCGATTACCTGGCGGACACCTGCTTCATCATCGGGTCGCCCGACACGGTGGTCGAGAAGATCACCCGGCTGTACGAGCGGCTCGGCGGCTTCGGCACGCTGATGCTCCTCAGCGCCGACTATGCCGACGCCCCGGAGCGCTGGCACCGGTCGCTGGAGTTGCTCGCCACCGAGGTGGCGCCGCGCCTCGCGCACCTCGACGGTGTCACGACCCCGAGCGCGACCGCCGTGGGAGGTAACTGATGGTCACCGTTGCCGCCCTGCTCACCATCACCCCGGGCAAGGAGGAGGAGTTCGAGCGCGAGTTCGCCAAGTGGGGCCACGCGACGCTCACCGCCGCGGTCGGCAATCACTCCGCCACTCTCTCCCGTTGCATCGAGGAACCGTCCCCGTACCTGCTCGTCAGTGAGTGGGATTCGGTCGACGCCCACAAAGCCGCGATGGACGACCCCGAGTACATGAAGTGGGTCCTCTTCGCGCGCGGCTTCTACGCCGAGCCGGTCTGGGTCCGTCACTTCGACGGGCTCGGCTGAGCGACCACTCGTTTTCGTTGGGAAACCGTCCCAAAAGCGCAATCGCGATTAGAGAGAGGAAGATCGTATGAGTCGGAGACTCGTTGCTTTGCTTTTGATGGTGTTGGTGCTCGGAGCCGCGCTGGCGGCATGCGGTGGGAACAGTGGCAGCTCGGCCGAAGCGACCGGTACGAGCGAGGGGAGCACGACCGCAGGGGGCGGTGCCGAAGACGGCGCCGGCTCGGGTTCGGAAGCCGAACTGAAGAAATCCCTCGCGGCCTGGTACTCGGGTGCGAACTTCGGCGAACCGCCGACCGAACGCCTCCAGGTCCCGAAGGACAAGAAGGCCTGGCTGATCGCCTGCAGCAACGGGATCCCTAACTGCACGAACGTCTGGGAAGTGTTTGAAGAATTCGGCAAGAAATTTGGCTGGAGCATCACCCGGGTCGACGGCAAGCAGGACCCGACCGTGCAGGGCAACGCGATCCGCGAAGCGATCGCGGCGGGCGCCGAAGTGATCGGCATCTCGAGCATCGATTGCGCCGCGGTCAAGCAGCCCCTCGAAGAAGCCAGGAAGGCCGGCATCAAGATCGTCAGCAGCACCGGGATCGACTGTGACCCGCCGCTGTTCGAAGCCGAAAACCACGCCAACGGGACCACCACCTACACGGAAGCGCTCGAACAGTTGGGTGGCATCGAGGGCGAAGCGGTGGCCGCCAAGCTCAACGGCGAAGGCGGCGGGCAGGTGATCGTCGAGAAAAATCCGTTCACCGAAGCGGGCAACGCGATCACCAGGGGAGCCGAAGGCACGGTGAAGAAGTACTGCTCCGGCTGCGAGATCATCCCGCTGGTCATGAACGCGACCGACTTCGTCCCGCCGAAAGCGCAGGAAAAGGCGCAGGCGCTGCTGACCAAGTACCCGGAAGCGAAGGCGCTCATCGCCCTCACCGACGACGTGATCCTCGCCGGCGTCGGCGCCGCCATCCAGGCGTCCGGCCGCACCGACGAAAACTTCTACGTCGCCTCGGGCGCGGCCTCGCCGCAGGGCATCGAACTGATGAGGCAGAACAGTCCGCAGATCGACTTCAACGTCGGGATCTCGGCCGAGGCCCGCGGCCTCGAATTGTTCGACGGCGCCGCATCTCTGTTCGACGGCAAGAAGCCGGTCGAATCGGGCAACGCCTGGCAGGCCTTCGACAAGGAACGCGGTCTGCCGAAGGGCGAAGAATACGAAGCCCCGGTCGACTTCAGGGCAGCCTACGAAAAGCGCTGGGGGCTCACCAGGTGAGCCGACGTTGATCGGCGCTCCCGACGGGAGCCGCTCCGCTCCGCGTCACGACCGAGGCCGGCTCATCGCAGCCGGCCTCGGTCGTTCTCCTCCGCGCCGGCACTTGGAAAAGCGTCCCAACGAATCGGGCGCCTACCGGTGGCATCGTCCCCGACCGCGAGGCTAGGCTCGCTCGCAGGCCGTCCACGACCACGAAAGGCTGCCCCTGTGACCAACGAGTCGACCCGCACGATCCAAGTCGGCAAGCATCGGATCTTCCTGCGCGAAGCGGGCGCCGGTCCGCTGGTGCTGCTGCTGCACGGATGGCCTGAGACCTCCTACTCGTGGCGCCACCAGCTGCCCGCCCTGGCCGACGCCGGCTATCGCGCGGTCGCCATCGACGGGCTCGGCTACGGCCGTTCGTCGCGCCCGCCGCACATCCACGACTACCGGGTGACCGAGCTGGTCGCCGTCGCCGCGGGCGTGGTGCGGGAGCTCGGCGCCAAGACGGCGACCGTGATCGGGCACGACTGGGGCTCGCTGGTCGCCTGGACCGCGGCCTGGACCCGACCTGAGGTCTTCACCTCGGTCGTTGGCATGAGCCCTCCCTTCGGCGGCCGTGGCCTGATGGCGATGGCCGGCAGCCCGTTCGGGGAAGTCCGCCCGTCGGTGCTCGAGCGCGAGCTGGCCGGCCCCGACAAGCTCTTCTACACCGAGTACTTCGACCTCGTCGGGCGCGCCGAGGCGGAGTTCGACAGTGACGTCCGCGGTTGGCTGCGCGACCTGCTCTACACGGCCTCCGCGTCGGTCCATCCGCCGGGGACGCCGGCTCCCGACGTCTCGGCGCTCGACGAAGCGGCGATCCTCGAGGTCATCCGCGCCTCGCCGATCTGCATTCCTCCGGGGGGTCGGCTGCGCGACGGCTGCGTCACGCCGGAGGTGCTGCCCGATTGGCTGAGCCAGGAGGAGCTCGACCATTACGTTGCCGAGTTCGAGCGCACCGGACTCTGGGGTGGGTTCAACTGGTACCGCTGCATGGACCTCAACTGGGAGATCCTCGCTCCGTACGAGGACCTGCCGGTCACGGTGCCGGCGTTGTACGTCGGCGCCGACTTCGATTTCCCCTGGATCGTGGCGCGGCAGGCGATCGAGCGCATGGAGGAGAAGGTGCTCGACCTACGCGGCCAGGTCCTGTTGGAGGGGTGCGGGCACTGGATGCAGCAGGAGGCTCCGGCCGAGCTGAACCGGGCTCTCGTCGGGTTCCTCGACGAAGTCTGGGCGGGTGCCAGGGCCGGCGCCGCGACGGGGAGCTGAGGCGATGGTCGTCGAGCGGGCCGAGCTGATCGTCGCGGAGGGGCGGGCGGAGGAGTTCGAGCGGGCGCTTCCGCGGGCCGTGGAGATCCTCGGCTCGGCGCCGGGCGGGCGCGTCCTCTCGATCGCTCGCGGGATCGAGAACCCGGCGTCGTTCATGCTCCTGATGGAGTGGGACTCGGTGGCCGCCCACGAGGCGGCAGGGGGCAGCCCGGCGCTGGTGGAGCTCGACGCGCTGGCCCGCTCGTTCGTCGCCGAGCCCCCGGCCGTGGGCCACTTCGAGCCGGTCGGGTAGGGGCGGGGGCGAGCGGTCCCCGCCGGGCGCCGGCGCGCCTTGGACGAGTAGACAACGCCGCCGGCGCCGTCCCGTTGGACCCGGGCGCGCAAGCGCCTACCGTCGGCTCGACTTCGTCATCGACCGAGGAGAGAGATGCCTACCGAGACCGTCGCCTACGAGCCATTCGGAGTTGGTGCGCTCGACTTCGACGTCTATCAGCAACTGCTCGCGCAAGACGGGCTCTACAAGACCGAGACCGGCTTCTACGTCGCCGCGCGCCGCGACGACGTGCGCGATCTGGTCCGTACCCCGAAGGTGTTTTCGTCGCGGCCCAACCAGAGCGAGGCGATGGGGATGACCACCGACGGTGACCCCAGGGCGACCGAAGAGGCTCGCGCCCGCTTCGCCGCGATGACGGAGGGTCTGCCGGTGTCGGCGGACGACCTGATGAGCGCCCGCATGATCATCGCCGCCGATCCGCCCCTGCACACCCACCTGCGCCGGGTCGTCAACCGCGCCTTCCTGCCGCGGCAGATGGACAAGTGGAGCGGCTGGATCCAGAACCGGGTCGACGAACTGATGGCCGCCGTCAGCGCCGAGGAGTCGTTCGACGTGGTCGAAAAGCTCTGCGTGCCGCTCCCGGTGAGCGTGATCGGCGAGGTCCTCTCGCTCGATGCCTCGGAGTACGGACGGGTCAAGTACTGGAGCGACGAGATCATGAAGGGCTCCCAGCAGGCCGACCGTGGCAGCGAGGAGGCCTCGAAGCGCCTCTTCGCCGCCTTCGCCGAATTCGTCGCCCGCTTCAGCCCGGAGATCGAGGACCGTCGCGCCAACCCGCGCGACGACATCATCAGCGTGCTGGTGCAGAAAACCGACGAGGGCGACATCTCGACCGCCGACGCCCTCTATTTCCTGCTGATCCTGATGGGCGCGGGGCAGGAGACGACCACCAACCTGATCAGCAACATGATCGTCTCGCTGTACGAGAACCCGGATCAGCTCGAGTTGCTGCTCGCGGACCCGGAGCTCGTCAAGTCCGGGATCGAGGAGACGCTGCGCTACCGCGGTCCCGCGCAGGTGACGTTCCGGGAGGCGCTCGAGGACACCGTCCTGGGCGGCACCGAGATACCCGCCGGCTCGCTGGTCGTCGGCCTGGTCGGGGCGGCAAACCACGACCCGAGCGTCTACGAGGAACCGCTCCGCTACGACATCACCCGCGACCCGTCCCACCTCTCCTTCGGGCACGGGATCCACTTCTGCGTCGGCGCGGCCCTGGCCCGGCTGGAGGCGGAGACCGCGATGCGGGCGCTGCTGCCGCTGCTCGGCGAGATGCACATGAGCGAGCCGCCGAAGCCGATCGAATCGCTGATCCTGCTCGGGTTCGAGCAGATCAAGCTCGCGCCGAACAGCTGAGCAAGGGAGGGCTTGAAGATGACCAACGATGACGCAGTTGTGAAGGCCGGCGGGGTGCTCGACGCCGACCAGCAGGCGGTGCTCGACGGGACCGAGCAGGTCCTCGGGGCGCCGCTGAACGAGATGCCGATCGGCGAGGCCCGCCGGCGGATGGACGAGCTGCACGCGCTCATCCCTCCCGGCCCGGAGATGCACGCCGTCCACGACGTCGTGGTGCCCGGGCCGGACGGGGAGGTGCCGCTCCGCGTGTACGTGCCGGCGCCCGCGGCCGATCTGCCGGTGCTGCTCTGGATCCACGGCGGGGCGTTCGCGTTCGGCAGGCTCGACTACTTCGACTCCTCGTGCGCCGAGCTCGCCGCCCGGGCCGCGGCGATCGTGGTCTCGGTCGATTATCGGCTCGTGCCCGAGCACCCGTTCCCGGCCGGCGCCGAGGACTCCTACGCCGCCCTGGTGTGGGTCGCCGACAAGATCGCCGATTACGGCGGCGATCCCGCCCGCATCGCGATCGGCGGCGACAGCGCCGGAGGCTGCATCGCCGCCGCCCTCGCCCTGATGGCGCGGGACCGATCCGGCCCCGGCCTCGTCTACCAGCTGCTCGCGTACCCGGCACTCGACGACGTCGTCTCCAACGACGAGTTCAGCCACGTCCAGGTCGTCAACCGGGCCGTGCACGAGCATTTCTGGAGCCTCTACGCACCCTCCTCGGAGGACCGCGAGAACCCCTATTGCGCGCCGTTCAAGGCCGAGGATCTCTCCGGCCTGCCGCCGGCGTTCGTCGTCGTGCCCGAGGTCGACGTGATGCGCGACGCGCAGATCAGCTATGCCGAGCGCCTCGCCGCGGCCGGGGTTCCGACCCGTTGCGAGGTCTACCCCGGCACCGCCCACGGCTTCTTCCTCGCGACCGGAGCGATCAAGCGGGCCGAGATCGCGATGGGTGAGGCGATGGCCGATCTGCGCGCCGGGTTCGACCGCGCGTCGGCGTAGGAGATCGATTCTGGGCGGGACGAGGGGTGCGAGGGAAGGCGACACAGGGACGGGAGGGGGTCGTGGGAAAGGCTTGAGGAGCCGTCACGGGGACGGGAGGAAGGTCGGACATCCGTGATCGTCCGGTCCGGGAGAAGGCCCGGGGACCGGAGGAGGTCGGACCTCCGTCACGGTCCCGCATGGAAGAGGGATCCAAAGCGCCCGATCCGTGACGAGGACCGTGAGAACGTCACCCTTCCCGGACCCTTTCGTCTCTTTCCGGGCCCGAAAGGAGGGCCCGGGAACGCGTTCCGTACCTTGACCCTGCCATGGCAGGGTCAAGGTACGGAACGCGTCCGTGAGCGTTGGACAACACGGGAGGAGGCGTGGGGTTCCCACGCTCCTCCGTGACGGGGTCGG
>JAFDWO010000084.1 GCA_018268415.1 Actinomycetota bacterium
GAGGGATCCGTCGCGCCCTCCCGCGGGGGCCTTCCGTGCTCCCCCCGCCCGCTCCCCGCACCCTCGGCCGTCTCGGCCACGGCCACAGCCTGCCAGGGCCGTGGACGAGACGGCCGCATCCCTTTGCGCAAGGGGCGGCAGCTTCCCGACGCCGGGGCCCTTCCCCCACGGGCGGCAGCTCGAGACGGCCGCATCCCTTACCCCGTAGGCGGCAGCTTCACTGGCCGGGGGCCTTCCCCGGCCCCCGGCTTGCGGACGCCCGCACCCTTACCCCCCGGCGCCAGCCCCCTCCTCCTGGTCCTACGACCCAGGTCTGAGGCGCGGCCCCAAGATCAGCCCGGGGGACGTTGTGGCGAGCGGGGCGGCGGCCCAATCTGCTCGGCATGATCGAAACTCACGAACTGACCAAGCAATACGGCGAGAAGCGGGCAGTCGACGAACTGACCTTCAGTGTTCCCCGGGGGGTCGTCACCGGGTTCCTCGGTCCGAACGGGGCGGGAAAGTCGACGACGATGCGGCTGATCCTCGGGCTCGACCGGCCGACGGGCGGGACCGCGGTCATCAACGGCAGGCGCTACGCGGACTTCGGCGCCCCGCTCCACGAGGTGGGCGCGCTGCTCGAGGCCCGCTCGATCCACCCCGGGCGGACCGCCGAATCCCACCTGGCGACGATGGCCAAGACCCACGGCCTGCCCCGCCGGCGGGTCAAGGAGGTGCTCGGGCTGGTCGGCCTCGAGGGGGTGGCCGGGAAGCGCGTCGGCACCTTCTCGCTCGGCATGTTCCAGCGCCTCGGCGTCGCCACCGCGCTGCTGGGGGACCCGGAGACGGTGATCCTCGACGAGCCCGCCAACGGGCTCGACCCGGAGGGCATCCGCTGGATCCGCAACCTGCTGAAGGAGCTCGCCGGCGAAGGGCGCACGGTCTTCCTCTCCTCCCACCTGATGGCCGAGATGGCCCAGACCGCGGAGCGGCTGGTGGTGGTCGGGCGCGGGCGACTGATCGCCGAGACGACGGTCGAGGAGCTGGTCCGGGAGGCCTCGGCGAACGGCTCGGTGCTGGTCCGCTCGCCGCAGGCCGGCGAGCTGGTGGCGGCGATCGCCGGGCCGGCGGTCTCCAGCCAGGCGCTGGAGCACGGGCTGCTCGAGGTCCGCGGCCTGAGTGCCGCGCAGATCGGCGACGCCGCCGGGCAGCGGGGGCTGACGCTCCACGAGCTGACCCCGAGCAAGGTCAGCCTCGAGGACGCCTTCATGAGCCTGGTCGGCGATGCGGGCGAGTACGAAGGCGCGACGGAGGTGGCCGCATGAGCACCCCGATGACCGCCGACGCCACCTTCCCCGCCCGTCGCACCCACACGACGCGGCTGAGCTTCCCGAACGTGGTGCGCTCTGAGTGGGAGAAGCTCTGGTCACTGCGCTCGACCCGCTGGTCGGTCCTCGCGGCGGTCGTCTCGATGATCGGGCTGGGGATCATCATCGCCGCCGTCCAGATGGGCCGCTGGCCGCACATGAGCCTCGCCGAACGGCACGACATCAAGCCGATCGACATGGCGCTCGGCGGGGTCAACCTCGCCCAGCTCGCGATCGGTGTGCTCGGCGTCCTGGTGATGAGCGGCGAGTACACGACCGGGATGGTCAGATCGACGATGATGGCGGTGCCCCGGCGGCTGCCGGTCCTCTGGGCGAAGATAGCCGTCTTCGGGGCGGTCACCTTCACCCTGATGCTGCTCGCCTCGCTGGTCGCCTTCTTCGGCTCCGAGGCGATCTTCGACTCGCACAACGTCGGCGTCGGGCTCGGAGCGCCGCACGCCCTGCGCGCGCTGGTCGGCAACGCGCTGTTCCTGACCGTGCTGGGCGCGATCTGCGTCGGGATCGGGGGACTCACGCGCAGCAGCGCGGGCGGCATCTCGGTGTTCGTTGGGGTGATGTTCGTGATCCCCGGGATCTCCGAGCTGCTCCCCGAATCGATCGGCAACGCGATCCATCCCTACCTGCCCTCGAACGCCGGTCAGGCGGTCGGCCAGGCCGTCCCCGATGCCCACATGCTTGCCCCCTGGGTCGGGTTCGGCGTGTTCGTCGCGTATGCGGTCGCCATCATTGGGGTAACGGCCTACCTGCTCAGGCGACGTGACGTGTGAGGCACCGGTGGCCCGGTAGCCAGATGGAAGATCGATCGGCAAAGCGCGACCTGCTCGACCGCCACTACGTGGCGGTCGACGCGCTGCTGGTCACCGGCCTCCTCGCCACCGGCGTGGCCGAAGCGGCCTCGCGCTCGAACGTCGGCGCGATCGAGTGGATCCTGATCCCGGTGATGACCCTGCCGTTGCTGTGGCGGCGGCGGGCGCCGGCCCTCGTCTTCATGCTGCTGGCGGTCATCGCCTTCGGCCAGTGGCTGACCGCGAGCCCGACCTTCACCGACATCGCCCTGCTCGTCGCGCTCTACGAAGTCGCCTCCAAGGAATCGTTCGCCCGCATGGTGGCGGCGGTCGGGGTGATGGGGATCGGGGCCGTGCTGACGACCCTGCGCTGGTCCGGCACCGAACCGCTCCACCTGTTCGTCTTCCTCTGCGCGATCGTGGTCGCCCCGGCGGCCCTGGGGCGCACGGCACAGGTGCGGCGCAAGTACCTCCACAGCCTCGAGGAGCGGGCCGAACGCCTGGAGAGCGAGCGTGATGCCCAGGGCCAGATCGCCGCCGCCGCCGAGCGCGCCCGGATCGCCCGCGAGATGCACGACATCGTCGCCCACAACCTCTCGGTGATGACGGCGCTGGCCGGCGGCGCCCGCTACTCGGTCCACCGCGACCCGGACGAGGCGGCGCGGGTGATGGACCTCTCCGCCTCGACCGGCCGGGAGGCGCTCGCCGACATGCGCCGCCTGCTCGGCGTCCTGCACGACGAGGACGACCCAAGCGCGCCGCAGCCGGGAATCGACAACCTGCCTGATCTGTTGGACCAGGTGCGCCTGGCGGGCCTCGACGTCACCCTCCTTGACGAAGGGGGCAGCGAGCAGCTTCCGGCGACGATGCAGCTGACCGTCTACCGGATGATCCAGGAGGCGCTGACCAACTCGTTGAAGCACGCCGGGCCGGGGGCCGCGGCAACCGTCTCGATGCGCCGCGACCGGGCCGGCGTCGACCTCGAGGTGATCGACCGCGGGGGAGCCGACGGGCCCGCGGAGGTCGCGCCCTCCGGCGGCCAGGGGCTGAACGGGATGCGCGAGCGGGCAGCCGTCTACGACGGCGCGGTCGAGGCCGGCCCGACCGCCGACGGCGGCTGGCGGGTGCAGGCGCGGCTCCGCATCCCGGGCCCGGAAGGGCTGCCCACGTGAGGGTGCGGGTGCTGATCGCCGATGACCAGGAGCTCGTCCGGCTCGGGTTCCGCATGGTCCTCGACGCCCAGGAGGACATCTCCGTGGTCGGCGAGGCGGGCGACGGCAAGGATGCCGTGCGCCAGGCGCTCGAGCTCCGCCCGGCGGTGGTCCTGATGGACGTGCGGATGCCCTCGATGAACGGCATCGAGGCCACCCGGCGGATCGTCGAGGCCGTCACCGACACCCGGGTCCTGATCCTGACCACCTTCGACCTCGACGCCTACGTCCTCGACGCGCTCCGCGCCGGCGCCAGCGGCTTCCTCCTCAAGGACGCCCCGCCCGACCAGCTGATCTCGGCGATCCGCACCATCGCCACCGGCGACGCCGTCGTCGCCCCGACCGTCACCCGCCGCCTCCTCGACAGCTACCGCCACCTCCTCCCCGACCCCGACGCCAACGACACCAGCCACCCCGACCCCCGCGTCGACTCCCTCACCCCCCGCGAGCGCGAGGTCCTCCTCGAGATCGCCGCGGGCCACTCCAACGGCGAGATCGCCACCCGCCTCTACGTCACCGAGGCGACCGTGAAGACCCACGTCGGCAACATCTTCCTGAAGCTCGGCCTCCGCGACCGCGTCCAGGCCGTGATCTTCGCCTACGAGCGCGGCCTGACCCGCCCCGGGGCCGGCTCGGCGCCGCGGTCCTGAGCCCCACGCGCACCTCTAAGAGGTCGTAGGCCCGGCCGCTCAGGCGACCTGCGGGGACGCCGCGGCCGTCCGCAGCGTCTCCGGGGCCAGCGGGAGCTGGTTGAACTCGCGGCCGAGGGCGGCGGAGACGGCGTTGGCGATCGCGCCGGGAGGGGCGAGGGTGCCGCCCTCGCCGACGCCTTTGGCGCCGCCGTGCTCGCCCGGCGCCGGGGTTTCGAGGTGGCCGACCTCGAAGGTCGGGATGTCGGAGGCGGTCGGCAGGAGGTAGTCCATGAAGGAGCTGGTGAGGAGCTGGCCGTCCTCGCCGTAGACGAGCTGCTCAAGGGTCGTGCCACCGATGCCCTGCGCGGTGGCGCCGTGGATCTGGCCCTCGACGATGATCGGGTTGATCACCTTGCCGCAGTCCTCGACGATCACCCAGCGGAGGATCTCGAGGCCGCCGGTCTCGGCGTCGACCTCGACCATGCAGACGTGGGTGGCGTAAGGGTAGGCGAGGTTCGGGGGATCGAACTCGGCGGAGACGCGATAGCGCTCCGGGGGGCGGTCGGCGACCAGCTCGGCGAGCGCGATGCCGGCGTCCTCGCCGCCCCGGACGCGGACTTCGCCGGCGGCGATCTCGAGCTCCTCCGGCCCCACCTTCAGCAGCGGGGCGGCGTCGGCGCGGAGGCGCTCCTGCAGCTCGGCGGCCGCCCGGGCGATCGCCCCGGCGCCGGCCACGGCGCTGCGGCTGGCGAAGGTACCAGTGCCCTGGAGGTGCCCGACGCCGGTGTCGGCGCGGTGCACGTCGACCTCGTCGGGTGAGGTGGCGAAGGCGTCGGCGACGAGCTGGGTGAAGGTGGTATCCGAGCCCTGGCCGATCGCCGGCAGGGTCGTCCAGAGGCCGAGCCTGCCGTCCAGCTCGAGGGCCAGGTGGGCGCCGTCGGAGCCGGGGATCCCGACCATGCCGCGTCCCTGGAAGACCTTCGAGTTGATCGCCGTGTACTCGACGTAGCTGGAGATCCCGATCCCGACCTGGCGACCTGCGGCGCGCGCCTCCTCGCACTGCTCGCGCATCTCCGCGTAGCCGAACTTCTCCAGCGCCGCCTCCAGCGCCGCCGGGTAATCGCCGGAGTCATAACGCTGGTTGGTCAGCGTCAGGTGCGGCATGTCGGCCGGGCGCAGCAGGTTTCGGCGGCGGATCTCGGCCGGGTCCAGGTCAAGCTCGGCGGCGAGGATGTCCATCAGCCGCTCGTGGACGAAGGCGGAGACCGGCAGGCCGACGCCTCGGTAGGCACCCTCCGGCGACTTGTTCGTCGCCACCGAGCGGGAGCGGAAGCGGTAGGCGTCGAGCCGGTAGGGGCCGGGGAGGATCGCCGGGGTGCCGAGCGCCTCGAGAATGTGGCCGTGGGGGAAGACGCCGTAGGCGCCCTGGTCGCAGATCACGTCGGCGTCGAGCGCCAACAGCTTGCCCTCGGCGTCGGCGGCGACGCGGATCCGCAGGGCCTGATCACGGGCGTGGCTGGCGGCGAGCAGGTTCTCGGCCCGGTCCTCGATCCAGCGGATCGGCCGGCCGAGCCGCCGCGCCAGCCAGGCGCAGAGGATTTCCTCCGGGTAGGCGTGGCACTTCTGGCCGAAGGCGCCGCCGACGTCGGCACAGCGCACCCGCACCGCGTCGGTCGCCAGCCCGAGCAGCTCGGCGATCACCTCGGCCAGCCGGTGCGGCGCCTGGCTCGAGGTCCAGACGAGGACGCCGTCGTCCTCCGGCAACGCCAGCGCGCCGCGGCCCTCCATCGGGGCGGGCGAGTAGCGCGGGTTGCGGAAGCTGCGCTCGATCACGACCGCGGCGGCCTCGAAGGCCTCGTCGACCCCGCCTTTCTCGAAGCGCGAATCGTAGATGACGTTCGACTCCTCGAAGAGGAGCGCGCCGCCGGGCTCGCAGGCGGCGATCGGGTCGACCACCACCGGCAGCGGCTCGAGCTCGAAGCCGACCAGCTCGGCGGCGTCCTCGGCGAGGTAGGGATTGTCGGCGACGACCACCGCCAGCGGCTCGCCGACGAAGCGGACGCGGTCGTCGGCGAGCAGCGGCCGCGGGACGGTGCGGGCGTCCGGGTTCTCCATCGGCGGCGTCAGGGAATCGAGCCCGAGGTCGGCGAAGGCGAAGGCACCGCGGACGCCGGGCGCGGCGAGGGCGGCCTGGAGGTCGATGCCGCGCAGCTCCGCGTGCGGCGCGGGGCTGCGAACGAAGGCGGCGTGGAGGGTCCCGGCGGGGGCCTCGACGTCGGCGATGTACTCGCCCTCGCCGCGCAACAGCGGGCGGTCCTCGCGGCGCGGCAGGCGCGCGCCGACGGCCGGCGCCCCCGGGTCGCCGCGCCCGCTCACTGGGTGCGCACCACCTCGAGGCTGATGTAGTTGTCGTCGGCCGAGATCACCGAGTAGGCGAGGGCCTCGCCGCGGGCGGAGTAGTGGACCTCGAGCAGGCGCAGGAAGGGGACACCGTCCTCGATTTCGAGCTTGGTGTTGTCGCCCTTCTTCACGTCGGGGACGAGTTTCACCACCGCGTGGTGGATCGGCGCCCGCCAGCTCCGTTCGCTGAAGGCGAAGAGCGAGGCGTCGATCTCCGCCGGGAGATCCGCCGAGGGCAGCGAGCTCCGCGGTACCACGTCGATGATCGAGAGGGCGAGCGTGCCGTCGGCGCGGTAGGTCTTCTCGACCGTCAGGTACTCCTCGTCGGCGTCGAGCGGGAAGGCGTTCAGGAGGCCCTCGTCGGGCTTCGCCCAGTCCCAGGACATGTCGACCTCGACGTCGAAGCCGCGCTCTTCGAGCAGGCCGTCGAAGCCGACCATCCGCTGCAGGGTGAGCGAGGACGGCCGCACGTGGGGATTGATCAGGGTACCGATCGCCCGCTGGCGGGTGACGACGCCGTCGCGCTCGAGGCTCTGCAGGGCGGTGCGGACGGTGGTGCGGCTGATGTTCAGCATCGCCGCCAGCTTGTCCTCGCTCGGCAACTTGCCCTCGAAGCGACCGTCGAAGATCGCGCCGAGGATCTCGGCCCGCGCGCGGGCCGCCAGCAGGCGGTTGTCGAGCTGCTCTACCGGAGCGTTCTGCATAGGCGCCGCCAATGCACCCTCCCCTCTATCTGCCAACTCTCGGAAGCCTCCTTGCGCCATCCTTGGCATAAAGTATTACAAATGAACATTCAGCGCCAGGGGCGCGGATGGATCGGCTCCTGCGAGTCTCGAAGCGGCACCCCTACTCGTCCGTTGCGCGTCGCGATTATCTCGGCGAGCACCGAGATCGCGACCTCCTCGGGGGTCCCGCCGCCGATGTCGAGTCCGCACGGTGCGTGGATCCGGTGCAGGTCGTCCTCGGTCGCGCCCGCCTCGAGCAGCCGGCGGCTGCGGTCGGCGGTCGTGCGGCGGCTACCGAGCGCGCCGATGTACCCGGCCGGGGTGGCGAGGGCGGCAAGCAGCGCGGGCTCGTCGAGCTTCGCGTCGTGGCTGAAGACGATCACCGCGTCGCGCGGACCGAGCGCCAGGCCGGCGATCGCGTCCTGGGGCCACTGCACCAGCGGCGTGCCCGCCTCGGCGAAGCGCGGGCTGCGCAGGAAGGGCTCGCGCGGGTCGGCGATCGTCACCTCGTAGCCGATCTCGCGGGCGATCCGCCCGAGCGCCGCGGAGAAGTCGATGGCACCGCAGATCAGCATCCGCGGCGAGGGAGCGAAGGACTGGATGTGGACGGCGACGTCGGCCGCCAGCGTCGTGCCGTCCTCGCCGTAACGGCGGATCCCGGTGACGCCCTGTTCGAGCATGCCGGTCGCGTCACGGGTGACCGAGTGGGTGAAGAGGTCGGGCCCGGACAGTCGGCCGATCGCCTCACCGTCGATCACCGCCAGCTTCTCGCCGCGGCGGCTGCCGTCGAGCACGGTGGCGATCGCCACCGGGGTGCCGGCGGCGACTGCCGCGAGCGCGCGCCGTTCGACCTCCAGCGCCGGTCCCGCCAGCTCCTGGACGAGCACGTGGACGGTGCCGCCGCAGGCCAGGCCGACCGTCCCGGCCAACTCGTCGCTGATCCCGTAGGTCGCGATCCGCGGCGGGCCGCCGGCGAAGACCTCGTGCGCCTCCTCGACCAGCGCCGCCTCGACGCAGCCGCCGGTGACCGAGCCCTCGATCGCGTCGTCGGCGTCGACCAGCATCGTCGCGCCGGCCTCGAACGGGGCGGATCCCTCGACCTCGATCAGGGTGGCGGAGACGACCCGCCGCCGCTCGCGCAGCCAGGCGGCGCCCGTCTCGGCCCGGCGACGCGAGGTGGTCAAGATGAGACCGTCGATCCCCTAGGCTTGGCACCCATTTTCAGATTATGTACTACTAACTGACGAGGCCGCAAATGGAAACTCTCGAAGCGATCAAAACCAGGCGGAACGTCCGCCAGTTCACCGAGCAGGCGATCCCTGATGCCGACCTCGATCAGATCCTCGCCGCCGGCCGCCTCGCCCCGTCGGCAAAAAACTGGCAACCCTGGGACTTTGTCGTCGTCACCGATCGCGAGCAGCTCCAACGCCTCTCGGCGGTCTGGCAGGGCGGCGGGCACGTCGCCCACGCGGCGGCCGCGATCGTCTTGACCCTGCCGGTCCTCGACGATCCTCACCGCAAGCTGGTCGCCCGCTTCGACCTCGGCCAGGTCGCCGCCTTCATCCAGCTCGCCGCCGCCGACCGCGGCGTCGGCTGCGGCCACTCGAGCGTCGGCGACCAGGACCTCGCCCGCGAGGTCCTCAGCCTCCCCGCAGACCGCGAAGCAGCGGTGATCCTCGACCTCGGCTACCCCGCCGACCGTCCGCTGGCGCCGCTGAAACGCCACGACCGCCGTCCCTTCGAGGAGCTCGTGCACCGCGGCCGCTGGTAGCGGCCGCGACCTCGCTCAGGCCGCCGACCCCGCCGCCAGCCCCACGAACCAGTCGAGCGCCTCGGGGTTGGCCAGCGAGTCGCGGCTGACCACCTTCGCGGGGTCGGCGCCCATCAGGATCCGCTTCACCGGCACCTCCACCACCTTGCCCGAGAGGGTGCGGGGGACGGCAGCGATCGCGGTGACGTCGTCGGGCACGTGGCGAGGGCTACAACGCTCGCGGACCCGGCGGGCCAGGGTCCGGCGCAGGTCGTCGTCGAGGGCGGCGCCCTCGCGCAGGACGACGAACAGCTCGATCACCCCGTCGGTGCCCTCGCGGGGGATGTCGACGACGAGGGCGTCGAGGATCTCCTCGGACTCCAGCACCGCGCGGTAGATCTCGGCCGTACCGATGCGGATCCCACCGCGGTTGATGGTCGAGTCGGAGCGGCCGTGGATGATCGCGGTGCCACGGTCGGTGATCTCGATCCAGTCGCCGTGGCGCCAGATGCCGGGGAACATCTCGAAGTAGGACTCGCGGTAGCGCGAGCCGTCCTCGTCGCCCCAGAGGAACAGCGGCATCGAGGGCATCGGCTCGGTGATCACCAGCTCGCCGACCTCGCCGACCAGGGGGCGGCCCTCGGGATCCCAGGCCTCCACGCTCGCCCCCAGGGCGCGGCCCTGGAGCTCGCCGCGGTAGACCGGGAGGGTGGGGACGCCGCCGACGAAGGCGGTGCAGAGATCGGTGCCGCCGGAGGTGGAGAAGAGCCAGGTGTCGGCCCCGACGTGCTCGTAGATCCAGTCGAAGCCCTCCGGCGCCAACGGGCTGCCGGTCGAGCCGACCGCGCGCAGGCGGGAGAGGTCACGGCCGGCGCCCGGCTCCACCCCGGCCTTCATGCAGGCCGAGATCCAGGCGGCCGAGGCGCCCAGGGTGGTCACCCCCGCCTCCTCGGCGAGATCCCAGAGGGCACCCATGTCGGGGTGGCCGGGGTTGCCGTCGTGGAGGACGATCGCGGCCTCGGAAAGGAGGCCCGAGACGAGGAAGTTCCACATCATCCAGCCGGTCGTGGTGAACCAGAAGAGGCGGTCGCCGGGCTTCGCGTCGACCTGCAGGTGGATCACCTTCAGCTGCTCGAGCAACATCCCGCCCTGGCCCTGGACGATCGCCTTCGGCAGGCCGGTGGTGCCGGAAGAGTAGAGGACCCAGAGCGGGTGGTCGAAGGGGACCCGGGTGAAGGTGAGCCCGGCGCCCTCGCCGGATGCGAGGAGCTCCTCCCAGGTGATGGTCCCCTCCATCCTCGCCTCGGGGTCGAGGTAGGGGAGCAGGACGGTGTGCTCGAGGGTGGGCATCGCCTCCCGCAGGTGCCGGACGACGTCGGTGCGGTCGAAGTCCTTGCCGCCGTAGCGATAGCCGTCGACCGCGATCAGGACCTTCGGTTCGATCTGGGCGAAGCGGTCGACCAGGGAGCCGGTGCCGAAGTCGGGCGAGGCCGACGACCAGATCGCGCCGAGCGAGGCGACCGCGAGGAAGGCGACCACCGCCTCGGCGAGGTTCGGCAGGTAGGCGACGACGCGGTCGCCCTCCTCGACCCCGAGGGACCGCAGGCCCGCGGCGCAGGCGGCGACCTGCGCCCGCAGCTCTCCCCAGGCGATCTCCTCCAGGCCCCGCAGCTCGGAGGAGTGGAGGATCGCCACCTGATCGTCGGGCTTGCCCTGGAAGGCGCGCTCGGCCCAGTTCAGACGGATGCCGGGGAACCACTCGGCGCCGGGCATCTCGCGCGAGGCCAGGGCGACCGTGCGCTCGCCCTCGTATGGAACCTCGAAGTGGTCGAGGATCGAGCTCCAGAAGGCCTCGGGATCGTCCACCGACCACTGCCACAGCTCGGGGTAGGTGGTGACGTCGACATCGCGCTCGGCCCGCAGCCAGTCGGTGTAGGCGGTGAGGTTGGAGGACTCGACGGCGGCGGGAGTGGGGCGCCAGAGGATGTCGGGGGTCGATGGCATCAGTGCCGGGTTCGTAGCAAGCCGCGCCCCAATCCGCCGGTGAAGCGGTAGATGGCGTGTTCGAGAAGCCTTTTGCGCGGCGTGCGCCAGCAGCGTAGCGAGTGATGGCCCTCATGGCGCAGGCAGAGGTTGCAGGAGGTGCAGTCGACCCGGCCGGTGCGGCCCGCCTGGATCTGGCTGACCAGGTCCGGCTCGCGGATGAAGGGGCGCGCCATCGCGATGAAGTCGGCGTCGCCGGAGCCGACGACGGCGTCCATCGTCGCCGTCGTGCGCAGGCCGCCGACGAGGATGATCTTGGTGTCGACGGCCTCGCGCAGGCGGCGCGCCCAGTCGTCGAAGTAGGCCTCGGGACGCGGCTCGGCGAGCAGGCGGTGGACGAGGAGGTCCTCGGCGGCCCGGCGGGGGCCGACCGCGACGTAGGTCTGCGCCGAGTCGGTGGGCGCGTCCATCACGTTGACCGAGACTTCGATCGCGTCGACCCCGGCGGCGACCAGCTGGGGACAGCGGCCAAGCGTCTCCTCCGCGGTGAGGCCCGGTGCGGCGTCGGCGATGCCGAGCTTCAGCGTCACCGGGAAGCCGGGCGGGACCGCGGCGCGGATCGCCCTGACCACCTCCTGCAGGAAGCGGCCGCGGCGCTCGGCGTCGCCGCCCCAGCCGTCGTCGCGACGGTTGGCGAGCGGCGAGCTGAACTCGCTGATCAGATAGCCGTTGGCGCCATGGATGTGGATGCCGTCGAAGCCCGCCTCGACCGCCCGGCGCGCGCCCGCGGCGAAGGAGGCGATGGCCTCCTCGATCTGCGCAGGCGTCGCCTTCTCGACGAGGCGACCGGTGAGCGCGTTGGGGATCGGCGAGGGGGCCAGCGGCTCGACCCCGAGGGCGCGCGACTGGCTGCCGGCGTGGGCGACCTGGGCGAAGATCCGCGCGCCGGTGGTCTTGACCGCGGCGGCCAGCTCGCTCAGGCCGGGGATCATCGCGTCGTCGTGGATGCCGACCTGCGCGGGGGCGTAGCGCCCACGCGGTTCGCAGAAGAGGTGGCCGGTCATCACCAGGCCGACGTCGTGGCGGCCGAGGCGTGAGTAGAGCTCCAGCAACTGCGGGGTCACCCGACCGTCCGGGTCGGCCATCGACTCCGAGGTCCCGGCGCGGACAAAGCGGTTGCGGATCTCGAGATCGCCGATCCGCCCGGGTTCAAAGAGCGCCGAAACTCCTCCACTGCTCATTCGTAAAACGTATTACAAAGCTTGGGAGAGGTAAAGCCGGCCGGTGCGGCTCCGGGCTCCGGGCTCCGGGCTCCGGGCTCCGGGCTCCGGGCTCCGGGCTCCGGGCTCCGGGCTCCGGGCTCCGGGCTCCGGGCTCCGGGCTCCGGGCTCCGGGGGGACGATGCGGGCGATGGCGGATGCCGACCAGGCCGGCGCGTTCGGTGAGCGCCGCGGGGATCGTGGTTCGATCCGACGCTCAGTCGGTGGCGATCATGACCGAGGTCGCCTTGACCATCGCCACCGCCGGGACGCCGGGGGCGAGGCCGAGCTCCTCGACCGAGTCTCGCGTGATCGCGGCGGTGACCAGGTGGGGACCCGCCTCGATCTCGACCAGCGCCATCACGCCGTCCACCTCGACCGATCGGATCACGCCCGGAAAGCGATTGCGCGCGGAGAAGCTGTCCTCGGTCTTGTGCCGGCTCGGATGCGAAGCAAGCCGCGTGATCTCGGACTGCGGCACCAGCCGCCGGTTCGCATCATCCCGAGTCGTCTCGATCTTCCCCGCCCGAGCCCACCGCCGCACCGTGTCGACGCTGACGTCAAGCGCCCGGGCCGCCTCCCCGAGCGTCAGATCCTTGGCCATCTGTCCAGCCTAGATGATCGATCCCGCTGCGCCCAGGGTCTCAGGGGAAGGAGATGGGAGCGTCCCGAGTGCCGCGGAGGGAGGACACGCTTCCGTGAAGTGATCCCGGGACCACCAGACACGCTGCACGACTTTTGCCCCCCCTAGGGGCCCGAACCCGTGCAGCGCGATCCCGGGAGTCACGGAACACGCACGAACCCCCGGGAAGGATCACGGAAGGGAAGAGAAGTCACGCTTCCGTGCATCCCTCCGTCCCCGGAGATCGCCCCGC
>JAFDWO010000085.1 GCA_018268415.1 Actinomycetota bacterium
AACGCGTTCTCGGGCCCTCTTCTCCGGCCCGGAAAGGGACCGAAGGTTGCGGAAAGGGTGACGTTCCCGGCGTCTTCGTGACCGATCGGGGCCAGGTGTGGCCCCTCCCGCACGGACCCGTCACGGAAGTCCGACCTCGTGCCGTCCCTGCGTCTCCCCTCATCCCTGTGTCGTCTTTTTCACGACCCCCTCCCGTCCTGGGCGCCTCATGGCGCTCACAGCCTGCCAGGAGCGCCATGAGGCGCCCGGGACCAGCTCGGACGGGTGCGGGGGCCGGGGTCCCGTCGCATCTCGGACGGGTGCGGGGGCCGGGGTCGGGCGGCCACGCGCCCCGCGGCGCGACACGGACGGGTGCGGGGGTCGGAGTCGCGGCGCCACGCGCCCCGCGCGGCATCTCGGACGGGCGCGGGGGCCGGGGCCGCGCCGCAACTCGGACGGGCGGGGCGGTCGCGGGTCGCGCGCCATCTCGGACGGCCGCCCCGCCTCCGAATCGCGCCGCATCTCAGACGGGCGCACCGGCCGGGACGCAGCCCGAATCGCGGCCGGGGCGGCACGCCGTCTCCACCCGCGCCGCGCCCGACCCCGGTCGGTTCGATCAGCCCCTCGTCTCGCATCTCCCTGAGGACGAGCCTGATCGTCGGGTCGCTCGTCCCCGCGAGGGCCAGTCGGGCGTCCCCGATGCGGAATTCGGCGGGCCTCATGGCGGAGCCGGCACCTTTTTGTGGCGCTTCCGAGCCCCGTCCGGCCGCGATGCGTTGCTCGAAGTCTTCGTCGGGGCTCCACCTCGACTCCCTCGATCGCGTTCGAGGCGGCGATCGACTCCACCTTGGTCTTCCGCACCAGGCGCTGCAGCAGGTGCGGGAGCTGGTCTTCGTACTCCTTCTGGTGACCACTCCCGACGTCGACCCGGCGCAGGAGCATGCCGAGAGAGGCCGGTTTGGTCGGAATCTAAGCCGTTGTTGTCACATTGTCTTCTAAAGAGTCGGGGGTTTCGGGCGATCAACGGGGCGTGACGGAACGACCCTTCAGATTCAGGCTCGAGCGAGTCCATGACATTCGCCGCCAACGGGAGCGCGGGGCGCAGGAGGACCTTGCGGCGGCGCTCGGGCAGCAGGCGGGGCAGGAGGCGGCGCTGGGGCAGGTGGAGGCGACGATCGAGGACGCGCGGGAGCAGTTCCGCGGCGCCTCCGGCTACGGCGAGGTCCGGTCGGGGAAGGACCTGGCGGCGAGCCAGGCCTACCTGGAACGACTGGCGGGGCGGCGCGCGGTCGCCGTCCGCGATCTGAACGCGAGCCGCGACGAGGTCGGGCGCAGGCGGCGTGATCTCGAGACCGCGGCACGGGAGCGGCAGGCGCTCGACCGGCTGCACGCCCGTCGTCGCGCCGAGCACGAGCGCGAGCTGGCGCGGGCCGAAAGCTCCCAGCTGGACGAGCTGGCGCTGGCCGGACACCGACGGAGGCAGGCGTGAACGCCGCCGCAGGCATCTCCCCCGACACGGGCGGGCTCGCCGCGGCGAGCCAGGCGGCCGCCCGGGTCGCCCAGCTCCAGAGCATGATCCAGGCAGTCGAAACCGGCTCCGGCGGCAAGGGGTCGTTCTCCGCCGCGCTGGCGGAAGCGACGGCGGTCGGGGGCCAGGCGACGGCGACCCCGGCGCTCGGCGAAGCCACCGCCCTCGCCTCCACGCCCACGACCGCGACGACCGCGCCGGTCCCGGCGACCTCGGCGACGGGCCCGGGCAAGGGCACGGTCCCCTTCCAGTCCCTGATCGAAGAATCGTGCGCCCGGTACGGCGTCGACCCGGCCCTGCTCGCCGGCCTGATCGAACAGGAGTCCCACTTCGACCCGACCGTGGGCAGCCCCGCGGGCGCCCAGGGCCTGACCGAGCTGATGCCGGAAACGGCGGCGAGCCTCGGCGTCACCGACCCCCACGACCCGGCCCAGTCGATCGACGCCGGCGCCCGCCTGCTGAGCGAAAAGCTCGCCGAATTCGGCGGCAATACCGAACTTGCCCTCGCCGCCTACAACGCCGGCTCCGGCGCGGTGCAGCAGTACAACGGCATCCCGCCTTATCCGGAAACCCAGGAATACGTGAAGAAGGTCCTCGGTTACGCGGCGGGCTACGCGAACTCCTTCGGGGGAGCGCGGTGAACGCGATGGCCTACCAACGCCCCCTGCACCTGACCCCGGCCTTCCCGCCCGCGGCGCCACCCGGGGCCCCACCCCCCGAAGCCGGGCCGCCCGGCAAGGCACCCCCCTTCGCGGGGCTGCTGCGAGACCAATCCACCGCCCGGACCGCACCAGCGGAAGGCGACAAGAAGAAAGGGCCGCAGGCGACTCCCGCGGCCCCGCCGAAGGGGACCGCACCGCGGAGCGAGGGCACGCCGGGGGGAGCGCCGGACGATGAAGCCACGCCGGGCGAACCGACGGCATCCCTGGCCGGCGGTGAAGCGGCGGTGGCCGCGACGATCGCGACCGCGGCGCCGAACGCGGCAGGCACGAGTGGCGGAGCGGCCGTGCCGGACGGGGCGCTCGACCCGGGGGTGACGACCATGGCCGCGACCGGCCTGACTGCGGGCGCGACCACCGGCAGCTCGAGCCCGCTGGGCCCGACCACGCCGGAAGGAGCCTTGACCGCAGGCGACGCGAGCCCGATCGCGGAAGGCACGGCGGGTGGACCCGCCGGCGGCCCCGCCACGACCGCCACCGGCGCCGAACCCGCGGCGCCCGACACGCCGCCGACGAGCGGGCCCGCCGCCGGCGCGCCCACCGCGACCGCACCGATCGCGCTGCCGGCCGCGGCGGAAGTCGCGTCCGGCGCCGACTCGCCGCCGTCGACGACCCTCTCGACCCCGCCCCAGGCCGCCGCGGCCGGGGACGCGCGCCCCGAAGCCTCCCTCCCGGCCCCGCCCGCCGCTCCGGCCGAAGCGCCCGCACCCACCTCGCCGCCCGCGGGCAAGGCCGACGGGGGCACGGCGGGGTCCGGTGGACGGAACGCCGGCGACGGACGGAACGCCGGCGACGAAGCGGCGTTCACCGACAGCTCCGCGAAGGCGGCCTCCCGGACCACCGCGCCCGGGCCCGGCGATGCCGAAGGCGCCGGCACGACGACGACGAAGGCCGCAGACGCGCTCGGCGCGGCGCGCCCGGCGGCCGATACCTCCACCGTGCCGAGCGGCACCCCGAACGGCACCCCGCCGGCGCAGCCCACCACGGCGACCGCGAACGTCGCCTTCTCCTCCCCCGCCCCCACCCCGCCGTCGCCGGCCTCGGCACTCGAAGCGACGCTGCGGATGGCGGGAGAAAACGGGTTCACGCGGGCGCGGGTCACGCTGCGGCCCGCCGAGCTCGGCGGGGTCGAAGTCTTCCTCCGCCAGGGGAGCGCGGGGCTCGCCGCGATCGTCGTCGCCGAGACGCCGCACGCGGCACAGCTGCTTGAAACCTCCGCCACCGACCTGCAACGACGGCTGGCCGCACAGGGGCTCGAACTGAGCTCGCTGCAGATCTCGGTCGGCGGCGAGTCGGCAGGCGCCGCGCACGGCGGCCGCGACCGGAACGACGGGGCGGCCCCGACGCGCGGCGGGGCGCGCGATGGCGCGGTCGAGCCGGTCGCCGGCGCGGAGCAGACCCAGACCATCGACCTCGGCGGCGGCGTCCTCGTCGACGTCCTCGCCTGAGCGGAACGAGCGAAAGGAGATCGCATGAGTGGCAGCGCAGTCAACGGGATCGGGGCCGGCGGGGAAGCCGGCGCGGCGGCCAAGGTCAAGGCGCAGAGCGAAGCGTCGGGCCTGGGCAAGGACCAGTTCCTCCAGCTGCTGGTCGCGCAGCTGAAGAACCAGAACCCGCTGAGCCCGGTCGGAAGCCAGGAATTCATGAGCCAGATGGCGGCCTTCTCGACCCTCGAGCAGGTGACCAACCTGGCGGTCACCGGCGAAGAACAGAAGCAGATGCTGGCGGTGAACCAATCGCTGTCGCTGGTCGGCCACACCGTCACCTACCTGAACGAAGACGAAACCACCTCGGTCGGCAAAGTCGAATCGGTCGACTTCGGGGAACACGGCTTCTCGCTGACGATCAACGGCGAATCCGGGATCCCGGTCGGGGCGGTGACGCAGGTCTCATGAGCACCGTAGGCGGCATCGGCGGCGCGGGATCGATCGGTTATACGCCGGCCCCCCGGCCTGCGCAGCGCCCGGCAAGCCCTGGCGACCCCACGTTCGCCGACCAGCTGAAGTTCTCCAAGCACGCCACCGAACGGGTCCAGCGGCGCGGCATCGACACCCGTGACCCGCAGACCGCGGCGCGCCTCGAAAAGGGCGTCGAACTCGCCGCCGCCAAGGGCTCCCGCGCCGCCGTGGTGCTGATCGACTCGACCGCCTTCGTGGTCGCGCCGCAGAACCGCACCGTGATTACCGCGGTCGACCAGGCCCGGATGCGGGAGCAGGTCTTCACCAACATCGACACCGCCGTCATCGCATGAACGCGAGCGGCACCGACATCACCGAGGCACACAACAGGCCAGGGCCGGACCTCACCGAGGAGGCCAGGGTGAGAAAGGACACGAGACAACCATGATGCGCTCGATGTACGCCGCCGTGAGCGGTCTCAAGAACCACCAGACGTTGCTCGACGTGACGGCGAACAACATCGCCAACGTCAACACGGTGGGCTACAAGGGGAGCCGGGTCAGCTTCGCCGACTCGCTGTCCCAGACGTTGATCGGCGCGACCGCGCCGGGCAACGGGCAGGCCGGCCGCAACGCGGCACAGGTCGGGCTCGGCGTCCAGCTGGCCTCGATCGACAACCTGATGGGCGGCGGCTCCCTGCAGTCGACCGGCCAGACCACCGACCTCGCGATCCAGGGCGAAGGCATGTTCATCGTCGCCAAGGGGGCGCCGCCGGCGCTGCCGGGTGCGGTCGAATACACCCGCGCGGGTGACTTCACCTTCAACCAGGAAGGCTTTCTGACGACCCAGCAGGGCGAGTACGTGATGGGTCGCAACGCGGCCGGCGCCGGCGCGCCGAACACCTACATCCAGGTGCCGAAAGGCGCCACCGACGTGTCGATCGGCCAGGACGGTTCGGTCAGCTACGTGCCGGAAGGCGGCGGCGAACGCGTGACCGCGGGCTACATCTCGATCGCCAAATTCGCCAACGAAGCGGGCCTGGTCCGCACCTCCGGCAGCAATTGGATCGAAAGCGCCGCCTCCGGCAAAGCCCAGGACGGCACCCCCGGCAACGGGTTCGGCCTGACGATCAGCGGCACGCTCGAGATGTCGAACGTGGAACTCGCGTCGGAATTCACCAACATGATCGCCGCGCAGCGCGGCTTCGAAGCCAACTCGCGGGTGATCTCGACTGCCGACGAAATGCTGCAGAACCTGGTCAACCTGAAGCGATGATCCGCCTGCACCGACTCGGCGGGTCTGAACACGAGTTCGACCTGAACCCGGACCTCGTCCTCACGGTCGAGTCGACCCCGGACACCACCGTCACCCTGACCACGGGGACGAAGCTCGTCGTCGCCGAGTCCCCCGACTCGGTGACGGCGGCGGTGCGCGAGTGGCGCGTCGGGATCCTCGAGCGGGCCCTCAAGCGCACCGGTCCGCAGATCGCTGAAGCTCGGCTGCGCGCTGTCGATTACCCGGCGGAGAACTGATGAAGGCCTCGACCGCGATAGGAATCGGGCTCGCCTGTGCGGGCCTGCTCATGGGCGCGATGATGGAGGGCAGCCAGATCGGCTCCTTCATCGATCCGGCCGCGATCCTGATCGTGTTCGGGGGCACCCTCGGCGCCACCCTGGCGTCCACCTCGCTGGACTCGATCAAGCGGATCCCCGGCCTCTACCGGCGGGCGATGTCGGCGGAGAAGCGCAACCTGTCGGGGCGCGTCGACCTGCTCGTCTCGCTGGCCGAGAAGGCGCGCCGCGAGGGCCTGCTGGCCCTCGAGGGCGGCGTCGCCGACCTCGACGACGAGTTCACCCGCAAAGGCCTGCAGCTGGTCGTCGACGGCACCGAACCGGAGGTGATCCTGCAGGTCCTGGAGAACGAAATCGACGGTGCCTCGGGGCGCGCCGCCGCCGACCGGGCGATCTTCGAGAAGGCGGGCGGCTTCGCGCCGACGATGGGGATCCTCGGCACCGTCCTCGGCCTCGTCCACGTGCTGCAGAACCTCGACCAGCCGTCGACCCTCGGGCCGGCGATCTCGGGCGCCTTCATCGCCACCCTCTACGGCGTCGCCTCGGCCAACGTCGTCTTCCTCCCGGTCGCCTCGAAGCTGCACCACATCGCCGACGCCGAGACCTCGCTGCGCGAACTGACGATCGAGGGCCTGCTGGCGATCCAGGCCGGCGACAACCCGCGGGTCGTCGCCGACAAGCTCGAGGCCTTCGTGCCGCCGGAGGAACGTCGCGCGGTGAAGTCCGCCGAGGCACCCGCCGGCAAAGGCACGGCCAAGCCGAAAGCCGACCGACTGAAGGCGGCGGCCTGATGCGTCCCCCCTCCTCCCGGCGGCGGCGCCAGCAACAGCGCCGCGGCGACACCGGCGAGCACGGCGGCAGCTCCAGCGAGCGCTGGCTCCTCACCTACGCCGACATGATCACGCTGCTGCTCGCCCTCTTCGTCGTGCTCTTCTCGATCTCGGCGGTGAACGTCTCCAAATTCAAGACGCTGAAGGAAACCCTGGAGCAGGCCTTCAGCCCGCACATCCTGAGCGGCGGCGGCTCGATCGTCCCCAACGGCGGCTCGGAAGCGACCAACCACCAGGCGGCCGCCGCGATCGCCGCTCTGACGGCGCAGAAGGCGCACTCCGCGACCCTGCAGACCGAAGAAGATCAGTTCCGGCACCTGAAGGAAAAGCTCGACGCCTACGCCCGCCAACACGGTTTCTCGGAAGCGATCGAGACGACGATCGCCCGCCGCGGCCTGATCATCCGGCTGCTCACCGACCACGTCCTCTTCGCCTCCGGCAGCGCGGTGCTGAAGCCGGAGGCCGCACCGCTCCTCGCGGAGATCTCCCACCTTGTCAACCTCGACCGCAGCCACGCGATCTCGGTCGAGGGCAACACCGACGACGTCCCGATCTCCACCTCTCAATTCCCCAGCAATTGGGAGCTTTCCGTGGCGCGGGCGACGGGCGTCGTCCGTTACATGATCGGCCGGGGAGTGGCGGCGAGCCGCCTCGAAGCGAGCGGCGTCGCAGGCGAGCGCCCGATCGCCTCCAACTCGTCTGAAAGCGGGCGCAGTCGCAACCGCCGGGTCGAAATCGCCCTGCTGCGCGGCAGCGGCTCAGAAGGAGGTCTGCCGCGATGAAACGCGGAAAAGCCATGATCTTGGTCGCCGTCGGCGTGCTCGTCGTCGCCGGCCTCGCCTACAAAATGGTGCTGGCACCGAAGTCGGAATCGAAGCAGAAGGTCGACGGCACCGTGTACGTGATGCCGAAAGAATTCCTCCTCAACCTGGCGGGTGGCCGTTATGCGAAAGTGACCGTCGCGCTGGTGCTGGCGCCGGGACAGTCGACCGGCGGCGGTGAGGGCGGAGCGGCCCCGCCGGAAGGCTTCGGCACGCTGGCCCAGGAACCGCTGGTGCGCCAGATCGTCACCGACAACCTGACCGGCGTGCCCGCCGGAGCGCTCACCACGCGCGCGCAGCGGCACCGCTTCCAGATGCGGATCCGCAAGGAAGTCGACCGCACCACCGACGTCAAGGTCAACGGGATCGTCTTCACCGACCTGGTGGTGCAGTGATGGAGGGAGAGCAGATGCAAACCATGCAGTACGAGGAGCTGGACGGGGTCGCGACCACGGCGGACGGTGGCGCCGACCTCGGCCGCCTGCAGAACGTGCCGGTCGAACTGGCGGTCGAGATCGGCCGCACGCGGATGACGATCGGTGATGCGCTGGCGCTCGGGATCGGCAGCGTCGTCACCGTCGGGCGGCTGGCGGGCGATCCGGTCGACCTGCTCGTCAACGGGCGGGTGATCGCCCGCGGCGAGGTGGTCGCGATCGAGGAGGAACTGGGGCTGCGGATCACCGAGATCGCCGCCCCGGTGGTCGAGGCACCGCCCCCTCCACCCGAAAGTGATGAGGCGGAAAATCCAGAACCAGGCAACGAGGGGATGAACTCCGGAGGGGAGGCGCTGCCCAGCTAAAGCACCGGACATCCGGGCCGATTACGGGGGTGCTCAGACGACCCCCGTATGAACCTGCCCGCACCTTTCATCCTGGCCGCCGCCTCGGGCGGCGCCGAAAAGCAGCCGCTCGACCTCGGCAGCTCGGCGGCGAACGCCCACGCGGCGGGCGGCGGCAGCATCGCGCGGACGATCGTCGGCCTGGCGATCGTGCTCGCCGTGATCTTCGGCCTGCGCTGGGTGATGAAGCAGTACAAGGCGGGCCGCGAAAAGAAGTCCGCCGGGACCGGGCTCGCCTCGATGGCGACGCTGCCGCTCGGCCGTGATCGCTCCCTGCACGTGGTGCGGGCCGGCCGCGAGGTGCTGGTGGTCGGCTCGGGCGAGCACGGCGTCACCCCGGTGCGGAGCTACTCCGAGGAGGAGGCGCGCGCGCTCGGCCTGCTCGAGGTCCCCTTCGACGACGACGAGCCGCCGCCGCTCAAGCTGGAGAGCGACGGGCCGACGAAGGGCGGCACCGCCGGGCCCGCCGGCGAGGTTGGCAGGCGCGCCCTCGACACCCTGCGCTCCTGGACGGTGCGGGGATGAAGATCGGCGGTGGCGGGAACGCGGTCGAGCTGCTCGTCCTGCTCGGCGGCCTCACCCTGATCCCGGCCCTGATCTTCTGCACCACCGGCTTCACCCGCATCCTCATCGTCCTCGGCTTCGTCCGCACCGGCCTCGGCACGCCGACCGCGCCGCCCAACCAGGTGCTGATCGGGATCGCCTTCTTCCTCACCCTCTTCGTCATGGCGCCGACCTTGAAGGCGATCAAGGAAGACGCCCTCGACCCGCTGACCTCGCACCAGATCTCCGACAAGGTGGCGCTCGAACGGGCCGAGGAACCGCTGCGCGAATTCATGTTCAAGCAGACCGGCAACGGTGAGCTCGAACTCTTCCTCGGCCTCGCCAAGGTCGAAAAGCCGAAGACCCGCGAAGACGTGCCGACCTACGTGCTGATCCCGGCCTTCATCACCTCGGAGCTGAAGACCGCCTTCGAGATCGGCTTCCTGATCTTCCTGCCCTTCCTGATCATCGACCTGGTGGTCAGCTCGACGCTGATGAGCATGGGGATGATCATGCTGCCCCCCTCGTTCATCTCGCTGCCGTTCAAGATCCTGCTCTTCGTCCTGGTCGACGGCTGGAGCCTCGTCTTCCAGTCGCTGGTCGAAAGCTTCAACTGATGAACCAGGACGAGGTGATGAAGCTGGCGACGGACGCGTTGATGCTCGCGTTCAAGGTCGGCCTGCCGCTGCTCCTCGCCGGGCTGGTCGTCGGCCTCCTGGTCTCGGTCTTCCAGGCGGTCACCCAGATCCAGGAGATGACGCTCTCCTTCATCCCCAAGATCCTTGCCGTCGCGGTGGTGCTGATCGTCGCCGGGCCGTGGATGCTGAACCAGGTCGTCGGCTACACCACCGACCTCTACCACTCGATCCCGGGGCTGGTGAAGGAACGGTGAGCGTGACGATCGAAACGCTTGACCGCAACACGCTGGTCGGCTTCATCCTCGTCCTCGCCCGGGTCGCGCCGCTGTTCCTGCTGGCGCCGCCCTTCTCCTCCTCGATGGTGCCGGTGCGGGCCCGGGTGATCGTCGCCGTCGCCGTCGCGATCGGCCTCGCGCCGCTCGCCCTCCACGGCCAGGCGATCCCCGCCGACGCGGTGACGATCGTCGAGCTGATCCTCAAGGAAATCGTCATCGGTCTCGCCTTCGCGATGGCGATCGCCAGCCTCTTCGCCGGCGTCAACGCCGCCGGGGCGATGATCGACACGCAGATGGGCCTCAACTTCGGCTCGTTGATCAACCCCGTCGACAACACCCAGTCGGGGACGATGTCGCAGCTCTACGCGATGGTCGGGATCCTCGTCTTCATCGTCATCGACGGCGAGGCCTGGGTGATCCGCGGGCTCTCGCGCACCTACGAGCTGGTGCCGATGCTGGAGATGCCGTCGATCGCGCGGATGACCGCGGCGGTGTCGAGCGCCTTCGCCGGCATCTTCACCGCGGCGCTCGAGGTGGCGGCGCCGGTGCTGCTGGCGCTGATCCTCACCGACGTCGCCTTCGGCGTCGTCTCCCGCGTCGTCCCGCAGCTGAACGTCTTCGCGGTCGGCTTCCCGGCGAAGATCATCGTCGGGCTCCTGGTCGTCGCCGCCGCCCTGCCCTTCCTCGGTACCTGGTTCTACGACCAGCTCCAGCACTCGGTCGAAACCGGCCTGTCCGGCATCGGGGTGGGGTGATCGGATGCCCGGCAAAGAGGACCGCACCGAGAAGGCCACGCCGAAACGCCGCAAGGACGCGCGCAAGAAAGGGCAGGTCGCGAAATCGGCCGACCTGAACGGTGCCGTGGTCCTGGTCGCGGCGCTCGGCTCGCTGGCCATCTTCGGGCCCCACATCGCGAGCGGCCTCGCCGACACGATGCGCGGGATGCTCGGCCAGGCGGGGCACCCCGGCAAGGTCGCGGGGTCGGGCCTCGGCAGCCTCGCCGGGACCGCCGGGATGGCGCTGGCGATGGCGGTCGCGCCGGTCGCGCTCACCTGCTTCCTGGCGGCGCTGGTCGTCAACCTCGGCCAGGTCGGCCTGAACGTGAGCCCGGCCGGGCTGAAACCTGACTTCAAACGGCTCAACCCGATCCAGGGGGCGAAAAACCTGCTCGGCCCGAACGGCTGGGTGGAGCTGGCGAAGTCGCTGGTCAAGGTGACCGCGGTCGGCGCGATCGCCGCGATGGCGCTGCTGCCGAACATGGCCAAGCTCGCCGCGATGACCGGGATCGAACCGCCCGCGCTCGCCGCCGCGATCGCGGGACTGGCGGCCGGGATCGCCTGGAAGGCGGCCGCCGCGTACCTGCTGATCGGGGCGATCGACGTGCTCTGGCAGCGACACCGTCACGAGAAACAGCTGCGGATGACCAAAGAGGAGGTGAAGCGCGAGCACAAAGAAGAGCAGCTCTCCCCCGAGCTCCGCTCCTCGATGCGCCGCCGCGCCCAGCAGATGTCGCGCGGGCGGATGATGTCGGCGGTGCTCGGCGCCGACGTCGTCGTCGCCAACCCGACCCACTTCGCCGTCGCCCTCGCCTACGACGGCAAGCGGCCCGCGCCGGTGGTGGTCGCCAAGGGGCAGGACCTGATCGCGCTCGAGATCCGCAAGGTCGCCGAAGGGGCCGGCGTGCCGGTGGTCGAGGACAAGCCGCTGGCCCGCTCGCTCTTCGACGCGGTGCCGCTCGAAGCCGAAATCCCCGCCGACTTCTACCGCGCGATCGCCGAGCTGCTCGCCTACGTCTATCGCACCGCCCGCCGCCCGACTCCGATCGCGAGCGCCGCATGAGCAGCGGCTTCAAACGCCTGATGGCGCACGCCGACCTGGTCGCCGCGGTCGCGGTCGTCCTCGTCGTCGTGATGATGATCGTGCCGTTGCCGCCGGGGCTGATCGACCTCTTCATCACCCTCAACATCGCCTCGGCGATCACGATCGTGGTGGCGACGCTGTACGTGCCGCGGGCGCTCGACTTCGCCGCCTTCCCCTCGCTGCTGCTGCTGACGACGATGTTCCGCCTGGCGATCAACGTCTCGGTGACCCGCCAGATCCTCCTGCACGGGGACGGCGGCTCGGTCGTCCACGCGTTCGGCACCTTCGTCGTCGGCGGCAACGTGGTGGTCGGGCTGGTCGTCTTCCTGATCCTGATCGTGATCCAGTTCGTCGTCGTCACCAACGGCGCCGGGCGCGTCGCCGAGGTGGCCGCGCGCTTCACTCTCGACGCGATGCCGGGCAAGCAGATGGCGATCGACGCCGACCTCAACGCCGGCCAGATCACCGACCAGCAGGCCCACCAGCGGCGCGACGACATCGCCCGCGAAGCCGACTTCTACGGGGCGATGGACGGTGCCTCGAAATTCGTCAAAGGCGACGCGATCGCGGGCATCCTGATCGTGATGATCAACCTGATCGGCGGGATCGTGATCGGGGTGATGCAGCAGGGCCTCTCCTTCCCGGAAGCCGTCCAGCATTACTCGCTGCTGACGATCGGCGACGGCCTCGCGGCGCAGATCCCGGCGCTCCTGATCTCGGTCGCGGCGGGGATCCTGGTCACCCGCTCGGCCTCCGAGCGCGACCTCGGCAACGACATCGCGGGCCAGATCTTCGCCCAGCGCAAGGCGCCGATGGTGGCCGCCGGGGTGATCTGCGCGTTCGCCTTGGTGCCGGGGCTGCCGAAGATCCCGTTCCTGCTGATCGGCGGGGCGCTGGCCGGGATCGCCTACGCGATGAAGGACGGGATGCCGCAGCCGGCGGGCGAGTTGGCCTTGGCGGGCGGGGGCGGCCCGGCGCTGCTCGGCCCGGGCGGACCGCCGGAGCTGCCCGCCGGGCCGACCGCCGACGCCCAGACCGCGGTCGACCCGCTCGAGCTGGCGATCGGCTTCGGCCTCGTGCCCCTGGTCGAAGCCGGGCAGGGCGGTGGCCTGATGGGCCGGGTCGGGGCGATGCGCAAACAGCTCGCGGGCGAACTGGGGACCGTGATCCCGGCGGTCCGCATCCACGACGAGCTCGGCCTCGACTCGCACGAATACGTGCTGCGGGTGCGCGGGTCGGAGGTCGCGCGCGGGCAGATCATGCCCGGCCACCAGCTGGCGATGGATTCCGGTGAGGCGGCGGGCCAGCTGCCCGGCGTGCCCACCACCGAGCCCGCCTTCGGCCTGCCCGCAACCTGGGTGCCGGACGCCGCGCGGGCCGAAGCCGAGGCCCTTGGGTACACGGTCGTCGACCCCGAATCGGTGGTCGCCACGCACCTCACCGAGACGATCCGGGGCCACGCCGCCGAGCTGCTCACCCGCCAGGAGACGAAGAAGCTCCTCGACGGGCTGAAGGAGACCAACGCGGCGGCGGTCGAGGAGGTCGTCCCCGAGCAGCTCTCGCTCGGCGAGGTCCAGCGGGTGCTGCAGGCGCTGCTACGCGAGGGCGTGCCGATCCGCGATCTCGGTGCGATCATCGAGGAGATCGGCGACAAGTCACGGCTCACCCGCGATCCGGCGGTGCTCGCCGAGTACGCGCGGGCGGCGCTCGGGCGGACGATCACGGCGCCGCACCTCGACGCGACGATGCGCCTGCGGGCGATCTCGCTCGATCCGGCGATCGAGCAGGAGATCGGCGAATCGCTGGCCCAGACGCCCGACGGCGAGCAGCTGGCGATGGAGCCCTCGCGCGCGCAGGCGCTGGTCGCGGCGCTGGGGCGCCAGCTCGACTCGGCGCTCGCCCAGGGCGCCCGGCCGGTGCTGCTCTGCTCGGGCCGCGCCCGCCGCCACCTGCGGCGACTGTGCGAGCAGTCACTGCCGCAACTGACTGTCTGTTCCTACAACGAGATCGTGCCCGGAGTCCGGGTCGAGAACATGGGGGTTGTCCAGGTATGAGCGACGTACTCGTGGCCGCCGACCCGATCGCGGGCGACGACCAGACCAAGGCGAAGACCTACAGGGGGGCATCGATCGAGGAGCTGCTGCCGCAGATCCGCGCCGACCTCGGACCGGAGGCGGTGATCGTCAGCCGCCGCGAGGGGCTGATCGGCGGCATCGCCGGCTTCTTCCAGAAGCGGTGCGTGGAGGTCGACGCGCGCCAGGGCGGACCGCGGATCGACGTCTACGACGACGGCGGCGACGGACCGGAGGTCGAGGCCGCGAGGGCGAGCGAGCCGGCCGAAACCATCATCGAGCGTCCGGTCTTGACCGAACCCCATCCGGTCCGCAACGACGCGGCGACCCGCGAGGGGCTCGAAACCCCGACGGTCCAGCGGCTGGTCGGTGAAGCGAAGCCGTTTGCCGACCTGCTCGACGAGGTCGCCGTCCCCAATCCCACCCCCCGCGCCACCCCCGGCTCTCCCGGCCGTTCTTATCGGTCGTCGGGCGGCCACGAGGAACGGCCCGACTCGGTGGACCCGGCTCCGGCGCCCGAGGCCGAACCGATCCCCGAGCCGCGGCGGATCGCCGCGCTGCGCGAGGGCATGGTCGCGGCCGGCCTCGGCGCCGACCTCGCCGCCGACGTGGTCGACGCGGTGGTCGCCAACGTCGCCCCCTTCGCCACCCCGAGCCGGATCCGCACCCTGGTCCGCAACGAGCTGGCGCTGCGGCTGCCGGTCGCCCCGGCCCCCGGCGCCGGCCGCAGGCAGCTCGCCGTGGTCGGCCCGGCCGGCACCGGCAAAACCGCGGCGGTCGCCCGCGTCGCCGCCGCCCACGCGGCGGCCGGCCAGGACGTCGCCTGCCTGGCGCTCGAACCCGCCGACGGCGGCGCCGCGCTGCGGGCGATGCTCGCGGGCAGCGAGGTCAAGGTCGAGGCGATCGCCTACGACGAGCTCGCCGTGGCGCTGCTCGGCGAGTCGGCCCAACTGGTCCTGATCGACACGCCCGCCGCGGCGCCGAGCACCGGCGTCACAGTCGAGTCGCTGGGGGCGACGCTACGCGCCGCGAGCGTCGAGGAGATCCACCTCGCGGTCCGCGCCGGCACCGCGTCACCCGCCGCGGTCGAGATGCACGGGAACCTGAAGGGCCTCGACCCGAACCGGATCCTGGTCAGTGCGGCCGCCGACACCCGCTACATCGGCGCCGCGGTCGACGTCGCCATCCGTACCTCGCTACCGGTCCATTACGTCGCCGAGACGGTGGTCGACCTGGCGCCGGCCGACCCCCGTGACCTCGCCTCGAGGGTCGTGCCATGAGACGTCCTGTGTCAACCCCCCACGGGTTGAAGCTTCCTCAGATTGCCGTGAAGAGCCGGGTCATAGGGCACCCGGTCCCGCCAGCAACGCCAGAGCACCCGCAGCCAGGCCCGCCCCAGG
>JAFDWO010000086.1 GCA_018268415.1 Actinomycetota bacterium
CCTCCAGCTGCAGTTCCTCCTCGACCAGGCGCTGTGCGTCGAGCGCCGACATGCCGGTGGTCGGGAAGGGGCCGTCGGGGGCGTCCTCGGTGAGGAAGCGGCCGCCGTAGAGCATGGCGGGGTCGGGAGTCTCGGAAGGGTTCATGCGGGTGAGACTGACGCCCGCGCGGAGGCGGCGAAACACCCGGATCGGGTGAACCGGGCGAGCATTGGGCAGCCGCTCGTCGGATAGCTTGGGCAGGTGGAGGCGCTCGACCATCTGCTCGCGCCGCTGGCGGTCGGCCCGGTCGAGCTGCCCTGCCGGATCGCCTCCACCTCCCACCAGACCACGCTGGTCGCCGACCACCTGCCGACCGATGACTTCGTTGCCTACCAGGCCGCCCGCGCGGCGGGCGGGGCCGGGCTGATCGTGATGGAGGCGGTCGCGGTGGCGCCCTCGGGCCTGCTCACCGCCCACACCCTCGCCGGGTACTTTGACTCGACCGCCGCCGGCTACCGGCGCATCGCCGCCGCGGTGCGCCCGCACGGGACCAAGCTCTTCGTGCAGCTCTTCCACGGTGGGCGCGAGGTGATCTCCTCGGCGCCCCGCGCGGAGGTCGTCTCGGCGAGCGCCCGTCCGAGCCAGCGCTTCCAGACCGAGCCGCGGGCGCTGCGCACCGAGGAGGTCGAGGAGCTGGTCGACGCCTACGGGCGTTGTGCCGCGATCGCCGCCGCGGCGGGCCTCGACGGCATCGAGGTGACCGGCGCCCACGGCTACCTGCTCGAGCAGTTCTTCGACCCGGAGCTGAACGATCGTGAGGACCGCTATGGGGACCCGGCCGCGTTCGCGACCGAGGTGCTCGCCGCGGTGCGGGCGGCGGCGCCCGGCCTGGCGCTCGGGCTGCGGCTCAGCGCCGACTCGGCGGCTGCCCGGGCGATCGCGCCGCGGGTGGTCGGGCTCGTCGACTTCCTCCACCTGGCGATCGGCCACTCGGCCACCTTCGCCCGGAGCACCGGCATCGCGCCACCCCCGCCGACGCCGCGCAACGCGGTCGCCGAGCTGACCGGCCCCTTCCGGCTCGGCGTGCCGCTGCTGGCGACCACCCGGATCGTCGACCCGGTCGAGGCGGATGCGTTGATCGCGGCCGGCACTGCGGACGCGGTCGGGATGACCCGTGCCCTGATCACCGATCCCGACCTCCCGCGCAAGGCCCGCGCCGGCCAGGTCGACTCGGTGGTGCGTTGCATCGGTTGTAACGCCTGCATCGCCCATTACCACGCCGAGACGCCGATCCGGTGCGCGCAGAACCCGCGGGCGGGGCGCGAGCTGACGCTGCCGCCGCCTGGCGCGGGCGGGGCGGCCGGAACGGGGAGGTCCTCCGCGCCGGGCCCGGGTGAGGGGCGACGCGTGGTCGTCGTCGGTGCGGGACCGGCGGGGCTGGCCGCCGCGGCCGAGGCGGGCGCCGCCGGCGACGAGGTGATCGTCCTCGAGCGGGCCGAGCGGAGCGGCGGCCAGACGCGCCTGGCCGGCGCCGCCCCCGCGCACGAGGAACTGGCCCGAACCCTCGCGGCGAACTACGAGACGCTCCTCGCCCGGGCCGATGTCGACGTCCGCCTCGGCACCGAGGCGGACGTCGAGACCATCACCGCCCTGCGCCCGGACCTCGTCGTCCTCGCCACCGGCGCCCGCCCCTACGCGACCGCTCCCGACCTCGGCGAGGTCCCGGTCCTCGGTGCCTGGGACGTCCTCGCCGGCGGCCGACCATCGGGGCGAGTCCTGGTCGCCGACTGGGGCGGCGAGCCGACCGGCCTCGACACCGCCGAGCTCCTCGCCTCCGAGGGCCACCAGGTGACCCTCGTCACGGCCGCCCCGATGCCCGGCTTCTCCGTCCACCAGTACGCCCGCCACCAGTACCTGACGCGCCTCGAGCGGGCGGGAGTCGCGCTCGCCTCGGGCCTCGAGCTCGACTCCGCCGCCGGCGCCGAAGTCCACTGCCGCAGCATCTTCGCCCCCGAGCGCAAGACCGCCATCCCCGCCGACGCCGTGGTTCTCGCCCTTGGCCGCGTCCCCGAAGACGCCCTCTCTGCCGCCCTCCGCGCCGCCGCCATCCCCCACCGGACCGCCGGCGACTGCCGCTCCCCCCGCGGCCTCGAGGAGGCGATCCTGGAGGGGACGCTGGCGGCGCGCCCGGTACCGGCCTGACCGCCGACCTCATGCCCCGAGCTGGATTCGAACCAGCGGCCTATCCCTTAGGAGGGGATCGCTCTATCCAGCTGAGCTATCGGGGCCGAGGCGGGGATTATCGCGCCCGGGGACCGATTCGCTCGGCCAAGGAGACGATGATCCCCTCGGGGCCGCGGACGTAGGCCATGCGCCAGACGTCCTCGTACTGACCGATGCCGCCGATCAGGCCGTAGCCGTCGGCGGCCAGTCGGTCGATCGCCGCCTGCAGGTCGTCGACTTCGAAGGCGACGTTGCGCAGGCCCAGCTCGTTGGCCATGGCGTCGGGGGAGCCTGGCTCGTGTGCGGGCTGGATGAAGGTCGACAGCTCCAGGCCGGTGCCTCCGTCCGGTGGCCGCAGCATGACGATGTGGCTGCGGGTCTCGGGGATGCCGGTGACGGTGTCGACGAACTCGCCCTCGACGAACGCTCGGCCCTCGACCTCGAGGCCCAGCCCGACGAAGAACGCGGTGACCGTGTCCAGGTCCGCGACGGTGATGCCGACGTGGTCGAAGCGTCGTATCTGGGGCATGAGCTAGATCCTCCCGTTCTCTGGTCGGCCTCGCGATTCGAGGCTCTCACCTGGTGAGCGGAGCGAGCCGACGATTCTCGACATGGAAGCGACCTGGTCGGCCACTCCGTGAGGAAGGGGATCGGGTCAGACGGCTTCGAAGTCGTGCCGCGAGGCGATTTCGGCGATCGTTGCGGAATCCGGCGGCCCGCCGCTCTCGGCCCAAGCGGCAGCGAGCTCGCGCATGTAGATCTCGAACCCCCCGGGGGTGCTGAAGTTGAGAAAGCGGACGGGCTCCGGCGAGGGATTGGAGAAAGTGTGGGGAACGCCGGGCGGCGCGCAGACGAAGGTTCCGGGCGGCGCCTCCACCGTGTCCTCGCCGATCCGGAAGGTGAGGACCCCCTCCAGCACGTAGAACATGTCGGTGAGCTTGTGATGTACGTGGAGCGGCGGGCCCGCGAACCCCGCCTCGACCACGGTCTCGGAAAGGAAGAATGCGCCGCCGGTGTCCTCCGCGGTCGCCTTCAGCGAGAGGCTCGAACCCGACAGCTCAAAGTTCTCACCCTCCCCTGGCATACGAAGCGTCGGCATCGGACAAAACCTATCCCAGTTGTCGCCCGGCGGCTGCTCAGGCGGTTGGTTCCGCGCGGGTTCGGGAGGTGGTCGGGGGGGCGGGACCCGCGGCCGCTGCGCCCGTCCGAGTTGCCGCGCGACCCCCGACCCTCGCACCCGTCCGTGTCGCGCCGCGGGGTGCGTCGCCCCCCAACCCCGACCCCCGCACCCGTCCGAGCTGGTCCCGGGCGCCTCATGGCGCTCCTGGCAGGCTGTGAGCGCCATGAGGCGCCCGGGACGGGAGGGTCGTGGGGAAGCGGGCACAGGGACGGGAGGGGCTCGTGAAAAGGGGGGGCAGGGACGGGAGGGGGTCGTGAAAAAGGCGGGACAGGGACGTCACGAGGTCGGACTTCCGTGACGGGTCCGTGCGGGAGAGGCCACACCTGGCCCCGATCGGTCACGAAGACGCCGGGAACGTCGCCCTCCCGGGACCCTTCGGTCCGTTCCCGGGCCCGGAAAGAGGGCCCGGGAACACGTTCCGTACTTTGACCCTGCCATGGCAGGGTCAAAGTACGGAACGCGTCCGTGAGCGTTGGACAACACGCGAGGAGGCGTGGAGTTCCCTACGTCCCCGTGACGGGATCCCCGTTCCGTGACGGTCCCGTGA
>JAFDWO010000087.1 GCA_018268415.1 Actinomycetota bacterium
GACGCCGGGAACGTCACCCTTTCCGCAACCTTCGGTCCGTTCCCGGGCCCGGAAGGAGGGCCCGGGAACACGTTCCGTACTTTGACCCTGCCATGGCAGGGTCAAAGTACGGAACGCGTCCGTGACGGTTGGACAACACGGGAGGAAGAGTGGAGTTCCCTACGTCTCCGTGACGGGGTCCCTCTTTGGTGGCGGTCCCGTCACGGATCGGTCGCGCCCTCCGGCCCCCGGGGCCGGGATCGGGGGTCCGTGGGACGCGCGTCCCGGATCCGTGGGAGCGCCGTGTCCCTCGCGTGAGGGATCCGCCCGCACCCTCCCGCGGGGGCCCTCCGTGCTTCCCGCCGCCCGCTCCCCGTACCCCCGGCCGTCTCGGCCACGGCCACAGCCTGCCCGGGCCGTGGACGAGACGGCCGCAACCCTTTCCTCTCGGGCGACAGCTTCATGCGGCCGCGTGCCTTTCCCTGCGGGCGACAGCTTCAGGGGGTCGGGGCCCTTTCCCTTGGGCGACAGCTTCAGGGGGCCGGGGCCCTCTCCCTTGGGCGACAGCTCGAGGGGGCCGGGGCCCTTTCCGCCACGGGACCGCTTCAGGGGGTCGGGGCCCTTTCCCCAGGCCTCAACCTGACGGCAGGGTTCGCGGGGCTTCCGGGGCGACAGCTTCAGGGGGCCCCAGCCCTTCCCCGGGTGAGGCCATCCCTCCGGGACCGCCCGCAACGCCCCCGCGGAGTGCCGACGCGATCCGCCCGGTGCATCCCGTCCGCCGCCCCACCCTCCGTCTTGTGGAATCAATCATCTAGGGTCGGGCGATGGACATCGATTTCGCCGCGATCGCCAAGGGGATGGCGATCGCCGTCCCCTACATCTCGCACATGGGCATCGAGGTGACGGAGATGTCGGAGGGCGCGGCGACGGCGGTCCTGCCGGATCGGCCGGAGCTTCACAACCACGTCGGTAGCCAGCACGCCGGGGCGCTCTTCGGGGTTGCCGAGACGGCGAGCGGGGCAGCATTCGTGGGCGCGTTCGCAGTGCGGATGGGTGATCTGACGCCGCTCGCGCGGAGCGCCGAGATCTCCTACGTCAAGGTCGCGCGCGGCCCGGTCGAGGCGAAGGCCAGGCTCGGCGTCCCCGCCGCCGAGGCCCTCGCGACCCTCGACAAGGAGGGCCGCGTCGACTTCTCGGTCGAGGTCGAGATGACCGACGGCGAGGGCGATACGGTCGCTACCGCGACGGTCGACTGGAACGTCCGACTCAAAGACGCAGAGTCCTGAGCGCGGCAGGAGGTCAGGTGGCGGCGATCCGAATGTCGGGGGTGACCGTGTGGCGCTGGGTCGCCGCGGAGGAACGGCGCGCGGTGCTGCTGTCGGAGGTCGACTGGGCCGTGGAGCCCGGTCAGCATTGGGTCGTCCTCGGGCCGAACGGCGCGGGGAAGACGACGCTGCTCAACCTCGCGGCCGCGGTCTCGCATCCCTCGGAGGGGACGGTCGAGATCCTGGGGGAGACGCTGGGCTCCGTCGACATGCGCAAGCTGCGCGAATCGATCGGCTCATTGGAGCCGGGCCTGTCGCGGAAGATCCGCGGGCGCTACACCGGCTTCGAGGTGGTGCTGACGGGGGCGACCGGGAGCATCGCCCTCCTCCACGATCGGATCACCGCCGACGACCGCGCGCGGGCCGACCGGCTGATGGGCGAAATCGGCGTCGAGCCCCTGCGGGAGCGCCGCTTCGAAGACTGCTCCCAAGGCGAGCGCCAGCGCCTCCTCCTCGCCCGCTCCCTGATGGACGAGCCCGACCTCCTGCTCCTCGACGAGCCGACCACCGGCCTCGACCTCCCCTCCCGCGAGCGCCTGATCGCCTCCCTCGACGCCATGGCCGAAGCCAACGCCAACCTCCCCACCGTCATCGTCACCCACCACCTCGAGGAGATCCCGGCCACCACCACCCACGCCCTCCTCCTCCGCGACGGAGCCATCGTCGCCGCCGGCCAGATCGCCGCCGTACTCACCTCCGAGGCCGTCTCCACCACCTTCGACATCGAGGTCCAAGTCGCCCACAACACGGGCCGCTGGGCCGCAATGGTCATCCGCAGCTAAAATCCCGCGTCCCGCGGAGCGGCGGCCCTCACAGGCCCGGCTCCCAGGGTACGCGCGCCCGTAGCTCAGCCGGATAGAGCGTCGGTCTACGAAACCGAAGGTCATTGGTTCGAATCCAATCGGGCGCATGCGGTTCGGCTCGCCAGAGTGGCTTGAGGCCATAGTTAGCCTCTTTGATCGTCCGTCTTCAAGGCCTGAGCCATCTTCTCGACAGGCAGGGATTTCCAGCGATTAGAGGTGGTCCTTCCCTTCTGGACCCACAGGGGGACGCTTCCCGCGCCTGGCAAATGGTGCTCCTCTGCTTGGTGCCAGCTATCCAGTGCTAGACGGGTAAGCATCCGGAGCTATGTCCGCCACCAAGCCATAATCGCTTTCATGCCGGTAAGGGTCGATGTCCAGCCTTCTCTGTTGTCCTGGGCCGCAGAGCGCTCCGGGCGGGACGAGGACGATCTTCGGCGGCGCTTCCCGCGGCTCTTGGACTGGCTCGAGGGAGCGTCGAAGCCCACGGTCAAGCAATTGGAGGGGTTTGCGCGAGCAACCAATACGCCATTCGGCTTCATGTTCCTGCCAGAGCCGCCCGACGAGCCAATGCCAGTGCCGGACTTTCGCACGATGCCCCGGGGGCGCACCGCCCGGCCTAGCCCAAACCTGCTCGACACGATTTATCTCTGCGAACAGCGTCAGGACTGGTATCGGAATTATCTGCGTTCGAATGGGGCTGCCCCACTCAGTTTCGTTCGTTCCGTCGACATCGGGGTTGGCGTCGAGCGAGCGGCTCGCCTCATCCAGGAAACTCTCGACTTCGGCGTCGATGCTCGGCGAGCAGTCCCAAATTGGTCGGAAGCACTCCGCCGCTTTGCCGAAAAGTCCGAGGAAGTCGGTGTGCTGGTGATGATCAGCGGCGTCGTCGGAAGCAATACCCACCGCAAGCTTGATCCTCAAGAGTTTCGCGGCTTCGCACTTGTCGACGATCTCGCACCTGTGATCTTCGTGAACGGGGCCGACACGAAGGCGGCTCAGATATTTACGCTGGCTCACGAGCTCGCTCATGTCTGGCTCGGCCAGACCGCACTCTCTAACGCCGGGCTTGATCGCAGGTCGGACGACGCAACCGAGCGCTGGTGTAATGCAGTCGCTGGTGAGTTTCTGGTTCCCGCCCGGGACCTGCGGTCGGAGTTCGACGGCGATGCCCAACTCTCTCACGAGGTGACGCGGCTTGCCCGGACCTTCAAAGTGAGCACTCTCGTCATCCTGCGGCGCCTATTTGACGGCGGCTATATGAACTGGCAGGCCTACCAGGCTGCATATGACGAGCAGCTCTCCCAGATCCAGCAGGTCGCGACTCCCGGGGGCGGGAACTTCTACAACACCCAGCCCGTTCGAACCAGCAAGCAGTTCGCCCGCGCCGTTCTTTCAGACACTATGGAAGGGCGAACCCTTCATCGCGATGCCTTCCGATTGTTGGGAGTACGCAAATACGAGACGTTCAGAGAGCTTGCGGATCACCTGGGGGCCGAGTGAGATATCTGCTCGACTCCAACGTCTTCATCCAGGCCAAGAATCTCCACTACGGATTCGATTTTTGCCCGGCATTCTGGGATTGGATCATCGAGAAGCAGCAGGCCGGAGTCGTCTACAGCATCGAGAAAGTCGCAGACGAGCTCCGAGCAGGCGCCGATGAGCTGTCTGATTGGGCCGATGCCCGTCGCGACTTATTTCTGCCGCTCGATGATGAGGTCGTCCCCAGCCTCGCGACCGTAAGCCGGTGGGCTTCAGGTGCGGGGTACGAGCCCTCGGCGGTGAGCACCTTTCTCCAAGTGGCCGACTACTACCTGATCGCTCATGCACACGCTCACGGGATCACCGTCGTGACGCACGAGGTCCCCGCAGAAGGTGCTCGGAAAATCAAGATTCCGAATGCCTGTATCGCTATGCAGGTGCCCTGCATCTCCCCTTACGAGATGCTTAGGGCAGAGAGGGCCCGCTTCGTCTTGCCAGCCTGAATTCACCACGAATGGCTCGTGTCAAATTGAAGTCCCGAAGCGGGTGCTAAAGGCCGAAGGATGCACCACGGTCTCCGGCGCCCCGGCATAGGGCGGCTGTTCGCTCCTTGGGTGAGTCGGTCATTCCGGCCGCCGATTAGCGGAGCCTCCTCCGGACGGGCTTCGCCCGTCCTTCCCCCGGCTCTGCTGTCGCCCGGTCATGACCGACTCACACCCATGCGCGAATCCACCTGGCCCGAGGCAGGGCCGTCAAGAACCTCATCGATCGACCGGCCGCTCCAGGTCCTCGACGCGGGCGGCGGGACGAAACCGGGCCGCCGTACGTTATGTGCTCATGAGCCACTCCAAGACCCGGACGACGACCTCCCGTGGTTGGCGATCGAACCACACCTCCTGCACGAGCTTGCCGAGTTCCTCTCGACGCTCGGGTCGGCGCCGCTCGCCACCCACCTGGACGGGGCGGGGGTGAGCGAGATGTCCGAGGACACGCGGCGTTTCGTCGACACCAAGACCCGCTACCAGGGGGTCTTCGCCCGCCACCAGCTGAGCTGTGACCTCGCGGCCGACGGCAGCAAGCGCTGCACCTGTAAGCCGAGCTACTACGGCACGGTCTGGGACAAGGAGCGGGGCCTGAACCGCAGGACCGCGCGGGGGCAAACGGTCTCGGAGGCGCGTAACCGCCGCGCCGATCTCCTGGCCAGGGTCAGATCGAAGAGGGCCGAGCCGATCGCGGTGAGGATGTCCTTCCGCGACGCCCACACCTCCTTCATCTCCGACTGCAAGGACGGAGTGGCGCTGAACAAGCACGGCAGGCGCTACAAGGCGGCTGCGATCGCGAATCTCGACTCCTCGCTGAAGAAGCTTCCCGCTCCCCTGAGGGGCAAGCAGCTCACCGAGATCGGCCGCGGCGATCTCCAGCGGGCGGTCGACGACTTCAGACGGGCGGGACTCTCGAGCTCACGGATCCGCGGTGTCGTCAACTCCGCCCGCGCCCTCTACCGCTGGGCCGAAGATCGCGAGCTCGTCACCGACCACGAACTGGACCGGGTCCGTCTTCCCGCCAACGACTCCGTCGAACGCGATCGGGTCGCCTCCCCGGGGGAATTCGCCCTCCTCCTATCGAAGCTGAAGGGCGCCGACGCGCTCCCCCTCGCGCTGGCCGGATACGGGACGGCCCGTCTGCAGGAGATCCGCGCTCTCGAATGGTCGGAGGTCGACTTCGAGCGGGGCCTGATCCTCCTTGCCGACGACGAGGAGGCAAGGAAATCGGAAGCGGCACGTCGAGTCGTGCCGATGGTGGCTTGCCTACGCGCCCGGCTTCGCGCACAGTGGATCGCCCAGGACCGGCCGACGAGCGGACGGGTGTGTCCGCCGCGGAGGGAGTCGGACTCGGGGATGGTCTCCTTGGACCAGCTGCAGAAGCGGGTGAAGAAGATCTGGGAGGACCAGAAGCTTCGGCCCATCGGCCTGCAGGAGGCACGTCATACCTCCGCGACCTGGCTCGACCATGCCGGGGTCGCCCCGAAGGTCGCGTTGGTCTTCATGGGACACAAAGCCCCGCAGCGTCAGCCCGATGCGGCTCCTATCACTCTGCGTCGTTACACGCACGTCCTGCCGGGAGAGCTCGAGCGTGCCCGCGATCAGCTCGACCGGTTCATTGCAGAGCGCGAGGTTGGTGAAGAAAACGATGATTTCAGCTCTTCCGAATAGTCCGCCCCGTCGGTCGCCCCGGCTCTGTGGGGCCCGGAGATTCGGCTGGTTCCGCGATGCCGCGTCCGCGTAGAGATCGCGCCTAGGCTGCCGGGGGGCCCAGCTGAAGTAGGTTGGACCGCTCCCCCCGGCCGTTGTCACCCAAGGCCACTCATCTGTTTAGGGATCTGAGGCCATCCTCCCAGACGGCTGCCACCTCCTTCGGCGTGCGGTAGTCGAGGCCCGAGTGGGGCCGGTGGTGGTAGGCCTCGACGTAGGCGGCGATCGCCGATCGGGCCTGGTCGAGGGTCTCGAACTCCGAGCGCCAGATGCAGCGCTCCTTCAGGTAGCGGAACCAGGACTCGATGAAGGCCTGGGACTCGGGGTCGCGGTAGGTGCCGCGACGATGGGTGATGCCGAGGCCCGAGAGCACCATCCGGGTCCGTCGGGCGCTGTAGGCGGAGCCATTATCCGTGCCGAGAACGAGCTGACCCGGCGAGATCGCCCGCATCGAGGCCATCTCCTCGATCAGCTCGCAGGCCTCGACGGCCCGGCAGCGCAACTCCAAGGACCAACCGACGATCTCCCGCGTGCAGCAGTCGATCGCCGCGTTCAGATGGCACCAGCCGTGCTCGGCGACCCAGATGCTCGTCATGTCGAGGTGCCAGAGCTCGTCGGGGCGGGTGACCTGGAAGTAGCCGGGCCGTTTCCGCCTCGGCTCGTGGGGTCCTTGCCGTTGGATCAGCTTCTGCTCGCGCATCACCCGCAGGACGCGCTTGCGGTTGACCGCGATCCCGAGTCTGCGGCGGGTGAGCGCCCAGACCATCCGGTAACCGTCGGTCGGGTTGGCCTTCGCCACCTCGACGATCGCCGCATCGACGGCGTCGGAGACCGGCCGCCCCGAGGCGGCCGGTCTTCTCCTCGGGATCCGGTAGATCGCCTGGCGGCTGACCTGTAGGACGCGCGCCGTGGTCGCGACGGGATATCCTCCGCGACCAACCTCCGAGACCGGGCGACGCGCTCCTTCACTCCCAACCCCGCAACGCTTTTCCCGCTATCTCGAGCTCCAGCGTCTTGCGACCCAGGACCCGCTCGAGCTCGGCTATCCGCTTCTCCTTGGCCTTCTCGCCGGCGCGCTCCTCCTTGCCGGCGAAGCGCTCGGCCCCGGCCTCCAGCAGCTGCTCACGCCACTGGTAGTAGAGGGCTTCCTGGATCTGGTGCTCGCGGCAGACGTCGCGGACCGATCGGTCCTCGCGCAGGCCCGCCAGGACGATCTCCAGCTTCTGCTTGGCGGTGAACTTCCGCCGTTGTTTCTCGCTCAACTCGCTTCTCCTTCGGGTCGAGCGACCCATCCTCGAGTCGCCCCCGGACGGCCTCGTCGGGGCTTCGCCCCTCCTCGGCCGTCCGGGTCGTCTCTAGGAGGCGGGTGTCAATGCGGCGGAGGGGAGCGGTCCACATCTCACCCTCCGAACTTGTCGCGTTCGTACGCAAGTACGAGAGGTTGCTCCCGCCGCGGGTTCGGACCTGGTTTGAGCTCGCGAAGAGGTAGATCGCGGGCGGTGCAGCTTGAAGTAGCGGTCTACATAAGGTCGATTCTCGGGCGTCTACGTAGGTCCCTTTCTCGGGCGTCGACATAATGGCCCTTAATCGGGCGTCCATGATCTGCGGACGAGAGGTGGGGCGATTCCATGGATCGGACCGGAGCCACGACAGGCGCTCGGTATGCGATGACCGAGAGAAACTCCGCAGCCTCGGCTCAGGCCTAAGGCTGCGGAGTTCTCGCGGCGACCTGACCTCCGGGGAAAAGGCCCTAGTTGCAGGCCTCGTTCGTTTCGGCGTAGTAGTCGACCGGGATCGCGGTCTTGAATTGCGCTGCGCCGGAGCTGTCGACGCCGATGGCGGTCGATGCCTCTGCCCCTATGGTCCCTTCGTAGACATTGTCGACGACGGGAAGACTGACGTCAGCAAGGCCGTCGCTCCCTTGATCGATCTGGACCTGGGTGACCCCATCGGGCACCACGCCGAAGATCCAGTAGCTGCCACAGGCGACGGGCCGGGCACCGAAGAGCTCGCCCGAAGCCGCCTGCGCGGCGTCATCGCAGGCTGCGTTCGCCTCCTGCGTGACGCAGATGGATCGGCCGAGTGCGGCCACGGTCATTTCTTTGCCACTCGGCATATCAGCGACGCCAAGTTGGGACACCGGCTGGGCGTCAGTGTTTCCGGGCAGGACGGCTTCGGCTGCGATCTTCAGACCCGATGGCGCCGCAGGCGACGTGACAACTGAATCCCCGGCTTGTCCGACCGGATGAAGGACCGAGAATCGGCTTAAGGGATCACTGTTGGACTTGGAAGACGCGGCATCCGAGTTCCCCGAGCCCCAGAGAATGAGAGCCGCGAGGAACAGCGCGATGGCACCAATGGTTCCGAACCAGAACTTGGATGAGAGTCGAATAGACATTGTGTCTTCCTCCTACTGGTAGCCGAAGCCGAGGATGTACCGGGGTCCGGGTGCACCGTGGCGGATGAAAAGGTATCCCGGCTGCCATGCGGCCCCAATGCCAGCCGACTGAAAGCCTGCTCCACACGCGACCTGTGCCGTTTCGCCGTTCGAGCCTTTGACGACGTGCACGCACTTCTGGGTGACTTCAGCTCCGCCTTGGTTGCCTCCATTGACCCCCGCTGCGTACCAGTTGCGGAGATTCGTACCTGCTTCGAACCAATCCTGGACGCCGGGTGCGAGGCCCGGCTGCCCCCAATTGCAGGTCCAGCTCGCTCCCGTCCAGGTGCAGGACCCCGGACTCGCCGCCGCAGTCCCCGCTCCTCCGGCGGCGATAGCGAGGATGGCCACTCCGCCTAGGGCCAGTAGAAGTTGACATTTTCGTAGGAGATGCGTTGGATATCTCATATAAACAAAGATAATAGAACGAAAATGCTTCCTTGAATATATTGGCCATATGATCTACTAAGCTGAATTATCAAAACTCGGTACAGGGAACGGCCTCCGAATGAAGGTGCTCGGGAGCATCCGGGGTATGCCCTCCGTATTAGAGGTAGATGGGCAAGTTGAGAGAATTCGAGATCCGGCCACCGGTTGAGCGGGTCAGCGTCGGTCCCGCTGAGGGGAAGCTGCTGAGGGAGGCAAAGGATGGCTCCAAGGAGGCGACCGAAGAGCTGGTCCGGCGGCATTGGGATCGGGCCCATCGAATCGCCAGTGCGATTCTTGGTGACCCCGTTGTCGCCGAAGACGTCACGCAAGAGGCGATGATCTCGATCCTCTCGAGCCTCGGCCGATTCGATACCCGTCGTCCTTTTGTGCCTTGGCTGCATCGGGTGGTTACCAATCGCGCTATCGACTGGGAACGGGCACGTGATCGCCGGGAACAGCTCACCTTCGCTGTGTCGATCTTCAGCCCTGCGGATCCTGGTCCGCGGGAGGCGCTGGTCGCGGCATTGGGCACGCTTCCGTTGGATCAACGGACCGTTGTCGTGCTCCGCCATATAGCCGGCTACGGGACGAACGAGATCGCTCGGATGTTGCGGCTCCGCCGGGGAACTGTCGGGTCCCGCCTGCGGAGGGGACTGGATCAACTCAAGCGCGAATTGGAGAATCAGGATGGATGAACGTAGCCTGACCGAGAGACTCGCGAGCATCGACCTTCCGCCGGCAAACGTCGGGCGGGACGAAATCGCTGCCATGGTCGCCTCGAACGTCGAGACCGCTCGAGCGAGACGGAGCCACCGGGCATCTGCGCGACTACGTGTTGCCACTTTGCTGGCCTGCGCGGCCTTCGGACTGGCCGCGTTCGCGGCCTGGACGTCGCCGGGACAGGCGGGAGCATCATGGGTGGTCGATCGTCTTGGCTTCGGCGATCCGGGTGAGCCCCCGGCACTCGAAGAACTGCGCGCGTCTTGGAGCCGCGGGACCGTTGCCGAAGGCCAGCCTGCCTACGTGCTCGTGAACGCACCAGCCGCCGCCGCGGGCCGCTACGAATTCATTACCTATCGTCCCAAAGCGGTGGGAACCGAAAATAAAGAGCCCTGCTTCGAGCTCGATCTGACCCAGGCCCGGAGTTCTAGCGGGCAGGGCTGCGGGGTCTTCCCCGAAGGCGGAGATCTCTACTCGAACGGGTATGGAGGTGGGATTCAATCCGGAGGAGAATCGTTCTACGTGGCGGGGCGGATCAGTCCGGGTGTCAAGTCTGTAGACGTGGTTTTCGCGGGCCATACTGTCGACGTGGAAGTCGTCCAGATCCCGGACGACCTTCTCGAACGGCTGGGGATCACCACGAGGTTCAGCTTCTTCATCGCCTTCCTGCCGAACGCTGCGCACGGCGGGGATCTGGTCGTGCAGGCGCTTGGCGACGGCGGTGAAGTTCTCGGGAAGAAGATCTCGATCGTGCCCGACTTGCTGGCGGGGAGAACCGGCTACCTACCGCCGCCCCAGTAGTGGATCGGTCTGACCTGGCTGCGAGTCTGCTGCCCATCTCCGTCTGGCTGCGACGCCCTGATGGGCCAGTCGGCCAGATCCTGTAGAGGGGACGAATCCCGTCCAGCGGTCGCTAGACACCAGATATCCAGCGGCCCTCCGCTGTTTCGGGCAGAGAGCCGAGACGATCGCGGTGTCACCGCCGCCTGCGTCGCTCATGATGCGGCCGCTCACGCCTCGCTGCCCTCCGTTGGTATAGGGAAGCGCTTCGACCCATATCGCTTCATCGACGTCGCGGTGGATCTTCTTTCCTACGAGGACGCTCCCGAGGCGCTCGAATACCGCCAGAGCCAGAACCTGGCGAAAGAGGAATCAGCCGCAGGACGGCGTCCCCGACGTCCCGGTCTCCCGCTTCGTCCTCGAGATGAAGGGGGCGAGAAGTACGACCTGCTGATCAACTCCCCAGGACATCTGCAAGCGACCGCGGCGGCTGAAGGCGGCCTTCACCACCCAGAACGGCAAGACTGCGGATCTCGGGCAGAAGGTGGCGATCGGGTGCGTGACGGGGAAGGGGAAGAGAAAGGCCAAAGGTTCTTAGACCAGTTTTCTGTCTCGGGCACCGGCTCTCCCTGCTCCGGTTCCTCTCGCCAGTTCACGAAAGCGGGCAACGGAGGAGTGCGTGCTTATCAAAGCTGAACGGGACCGAGGCATCTCCCAGCTCACGGACTCGCACCTCGGGATCCAGGCGACGGGTTAGACCGATCTTCACCACGCCCTCGCCGACGATCCGATGTTCGAGATGACGTAGACATAGCTGGCCCGGATGTTGGCGGCCGGTAGTCGACGTCATCGATTGCCCGTTGAATTCGGTCAAGCTCGGCCTCATGCGGTGCGGCGGCCTCCTCGGAACCATAGTGGTGCTCAGGGGGATCTGAGACCCCGGGGGAACATCTTCACCTACGCCCCGGGCCCTCCCGCCCGAGGCGGGGTGGTGCTGCGAGGTCAGGCCCGAAGTCTCCGTCATCCTCGGACTCCCGGGGCACGAAATGGGGCACGGTGCCATACGGAGTCCAGCCGATCTCAGCCGTGCTCGATTCCGTGTATTCCACCTGAAACCGAATCCCACATAGCCCAGCCGAGCCCAGTTCGCGGTCTACGAAACCGAAGGTCACTGGTTCGAATCCAGTCGGGCGCACTTCGGGAATCTCGCCGGTCGAGTCGGCATCAGGAGAACTGCCTTCGTCGTCGATGCGTCGAATGCTTCAAGTTGCGGGGCGGGCGCGCCGATGAGGCCGGATGCGCGCCGAGCGGAGTCCGAGTGCACCGTCTGCTCCGACGATCCGGTCGGCGGCGCAGAAGTTGGCGCTCGGGGCGCTGATGATTCTGGCGGCGGTATCGGTGTTGCTGTCGGGAACGGCGTCGGCAGGGCGGCCGAGGGCCTCCGACTCTCGTCGCATCATCCACGCCCGCCCCGTCGTACCGGTGCTCGCGGAGTCGGGTGGCTCACTCCTGCGCGAACGCCAACGGAGGGCGCGGGTCCGGATCTATGCCGTCAGCCGCGGCCACGGTCGCCGGCTCGTCGGTCGGGGTCGAACCGGCGCCGAAGGGGTGGCGCTGGTGCGACTGCGAACGCGACGGCTGCCGCGCTCGGCGGCCGTCGTGGTCGGGGGTGGTCGCCTGCTCGGTCGGCGCTTCGGGGGCCACATGGTGACCCGGGTGCATCTGCGGCCGGGCAAGCCGGTATTCGTCTCGCCGCTTTCCTCCCTGATCGCTGCGCTGCGGTCCGCCCACCCGCAGCTCTCCCAGAGGGTGGCCACGCGGCGGGTCCGGACCGCGCTCGCTCTGCCGTCGTTCTTCGATTTCGCCGGTGACCTCGCCGACCGCCGGATCTTTGACGGTCGCGCCTTCGTCCGCCGCGCTCGCCGTCACGGTGGTTTCGACCGGTTCGTCCGCCGCCGCGCCCGCCACCTGCACCGCGCCACCGTCCACGCCTCCGCCGCCGAAGCCGACGGGTGCTTCGCGGAAGCGTCGAGGACCACGGCCGGCTTCGCCGAGCTGATGGGCTTCCGCAACGTGCCGAATGCCCCCTCGCTTCCCGCCTGCGCCGCGCCGAGCCCGGCCTCGAACCAGACGTCGCGCCTCGTCGCGACGGCATCTGCGGAGTCGCCGCTCTCGATCTTCGGCACCGTCGTCTCGGTAGCGAGCTTGATCTACGGCGTGGTCTCGGGTCAGAGCACCGCGGGAGAACTCGAAGAAATCAGGTCCCAGCTGAACGAAGTCCAGAGCGAACTGCAGCAGATCCAAGCCGACCTGGGCGAACTGCAGGCGGAGGTGGCGGCGGTCAACGCCAACGTGGTCAGCGGCAACATGTCGACCCTGGTCGGCGATGCGGTGCCGACGATCGATCGCATCAAGAGCGGTGGTGACGAAGTGATGGTGTTGCTCGGCGCCGCCGCCCAGATCCTCTGTGAAGGGGAAAAGGGCTGTCCTGTCCCGAGCGGGACGACCAACCTCACCGAAGCCCTCGAAGTCGCCTGCGAACCCGAAACCAAGGCTTGCGAAAACTTCTACACCGACCTCTATTTCACGAGCCGAACGGTGAGTGGTTACCGACCTCGTCAAGCCGTGGAAAATCTCGGCAGCTGGGCCGAGGGATCGGCTTTCACCGGTGCCGCTCCCGACCCCGGCATCGTCCAGTGGGCGCTCGACCAGGGCGCCGGCGACGAACAGTTCTTCCAGACGTCGAACGCCGCCGACGCCCGCCTCCAGTGGGCCTATTACACCGTCTACTCGACCTACTCTCAACTGGGGTACGCGACGGCTCTGGCGATGGGCCTCGGCCAGCCGCTGCCCGGCGCACACTCGGCGCATCCGCCGAAGCTGACCATCGCGGTCCTCCGTGAACAGGTCGAAAAGATGGACAAGCCGATCGGCCTTCAGATCGCCCAGTTCCCGAACATGCCGGACTCGGCGGTGATCGACACCAACGCCGAAAACCCGGATCGAGACCCGCCGTCGATGTTCGCCCAGCAGGTCGGCGCCGAGGCTCGCATATCGGAATACCAACGTGAAGGCGCGCTCTACGAACTGAACGGTGACGTCTCCTCCGGTTCGATCAAGTCCTCGAACCAGCCCGGGGTGACACTCACGACCTGGCAGAAGCAGGGCGAACCGCCGCTCGTGATGACCCCGGCGGCGGCGGCCGGAAGCGAAACCTGGAGCCTCCTGCCGACCGGTGGCAAGCGCGCGCAGACGCCCGCCATGACGAGCGCCACATTCTCCGACTGGGCTCTCGCCGCCGGTACCAGCGACGCCGCCCTACCGGAGTGGAACTCGAGCACCCACAAGGTCGACAAGACCGAAAATCCGTTGACCGGCCCGCTGCCCGACCTCTACAGCGGCGCGCAGCCGCAGGGTGGTCAGACGGCGGGGCAGTGGATGAGCGAAAGCTCCGGGATCAGGCCGGCTCTGCTGAGCCCGACCGCTTCGGGCTTCGGCGAAGAAGAGGGCATCGTCACCGAATACGGGAAGACGGGTGACAACAACAAGGACGCGGGCCTCGGCTGGGGTCTCTGCACCCCGGCCGGCAGCGACCGATGCATGCTGCCGACCTGGCAGTCACAGCAGATCGATCCGTACGCGCAGGTGTCGAGTGGGCAGACCTACAACACCGGCTCGTCCCAGAAGAACACCGGGCTCTTCGACCTCAACAACGGCGTCGTCATCGCCAATCAGGGCCTTCAATCCCAACCCGATCCCGGCACCTTCGTGAACCAATATCCGAACTGGACCAACGAAATCAATCTACGCGGGGTCTGGTTCACGGGATTCCTGGAAATCATGAACGGCACCGCCAACGGCGCGGTCCTGGCCTTGGGGGGAATGAGCCCTCTGGGTCGGCCCGTCCTCTTCACCCGCGAGCAGGCGGCGAACGATTGCTTCTACTGGACCCCGTCGGGCAGCGGCCCGGCCGCCGGCAGCGGCTGCCTGAAGCAGCGGGCCCACAGCGGTGAAATCCTGCCCTGACGCGGGGTGCCGGATCATTGGAGCCGCTCTGGCCCGACTCGATCCGTCGCAGGCTCGCGGTGGAGATGCCGATCGCCGGTGGTCCACGCAGGACGGCAGATCCACGCGGGATCAGGAGTCCCTGCCGCTCCCGCTCAGGATCACCTCGGCAACGAGTCTTGGGTCGTCGGTCATCGGCACGTGGCCGCAGCCGTCGAGCGGGACGAACCGGGCGTCGGGCAACAGCCGGCGTGCCCGTTCCGCCTGCCGCCAGAAGAGGATGCGGTCGCGGCGGCCCCAGGCGATCGTCACCGGCGCGGCAGGCTTCCCGGAGAACCGGTAGTTGCCGGCGGCCTCGACGCCCCTCCCGAAATCTGATGCCGTCGCCATTGCCCGGGCACCTGAGATCGCGCTCTCGGCCGGCATCCGCCACGGCTTGGCCAGCGCCTGCCAGAGGGCGATCGTGCGAAATACGCGGCTCCTGAACACCACCGGCGACACCGGGCTGAGGGCCCTCGCCCCAAATCGGGTCAGGCGCAGCGAGGCTGACCCGTAGAAAAATTCTCGGGCATTGAAGAATCCGATCGGCGAAAGCGCGGTTGCGGTGGAGACCAGTTGGCCCTTTGCCATCTCGAGTGCGATTCCGCCCCCGAGCGAGTTTCCAGCCACATGAACACCGCCCAGGTCTTGTTCGATCATCCACCGTTCGACCGTCTCGGCCAGCGCCGGGACCGTCGGCGTCACCTCGGCAGAGAGCGCCGGTGAAGATCCGCAGCCGGGAAGGTCGATTGCGAAGACGCGCCGATGCGGCGTCAGCAATGGCACAACGGGATCCCAGGCCGCCCGGCTGCCCCCGGTCCCGTGGATCAGGATCAGCGCTGGTCCGTCCCCCTCGCTATCCCAAGCCAGCATCAGCGAGTCCTAAGTGTTCTGGTAGAGCGGTCCGTCGCCGCCCTCGGGTGGCGTCAACCGCCCGCCCTTGGCGGTGATCGCGCCGCACTGCACGCAGTTGGTGTAGTTGACGATCACGTCGACCTCGGGCGGAGGTGGTCGCGTCGGCGTAGTCGAGTCGACGATGAAGCCGATCGAGACGAGGTCCTTGCCGGTCTTCTCGTCCTTCATCGTGTTCGCGCGCCGCTTTCGTCGAGCTCATATCTCGACACCATATCGTGTCGATTGACGAGTCAGTCAACGGCTCGCCAGGTCCTCGACACCTACGATCACCGCGCTAGGCTGGCTTACTTGGTGGCTGCCTCCATTGAGCTTGTGATCTTCGACTGCGACGGCGTTCTCGTCGACAGCGACCGCCTCTCGCTGGAGATCCAGGCAAGGCACATCACCGCTCTGGGAGTGCCGATGACTGGCGATGACTGCTCACGCGAGTTCCTCGGGATCGGGATGGAGTCGACGCTGGAGAGGATCGTGGAGATGACCGGTCGGCCCGTCCCCTCGGACTGGCTACCCCGACTCGAAGCAGAGGTGGAGGCGACGTTCCGGCGTGAACTGCAGGCCGTGCCCGGGATCGCGGATGCCCTGGACCTGGTCGCGCTCCCGACCTGCGTCGCCTCCGGGGGCAGTCACGAGAAGATGCGGTTGACGCTCGGCCTGACCGGGCTGTGGGAGCGCTTCGACGGGCGGATCTTCAGCGCGAGCGAAGTGCCTCGCCCGAAGCCCGCACCGGACCTCTTTCTCCACGCGGCCGCAGAAACCGGTGTCGATCCGGCCCGGTGCCTGGTCGTCGAGGACAGCCCGTTCGGCGTCGACGGCGCGAAGGCGGCCGGGATGAGCTGCCTCGGCTTCGCCGCTCTCACGCATCCCGACCGATTGGCGGCCGCAGATCAGGTCTTCTGGGACATGGCCGAGTTGCCCCGATTGATCGAGGGGCGGATCGAGTAGTCCCCGCGACCGCTCAGATATGGGCGGCTGGCAGACGGGGTCCAGTAGCGCTCCTACGTTCGTCGCATGCCTGTTTCAGCGCGCGACAAGAAGGGCCGGGCGACCGCGCCGGTAGATACCGAGGACCTCTACATGTTGGTCCGGTTGATCGCGCAGGCAGCCTGCGAGAAGGCGCCCGAGCGGATCACCCAGCGAGCCTTCGACGGTCGTGAACCTGGATGAGCAGGCTCCGCGCGAGGCCGCCCTCGCCGACCCGGAGGCGTTCGTCGCCGGTCTGCAACGACCGGTCCTGATCGACGAGGTGCAGAGGGGTGGACCGGATCTCTTCCTCGCCATCAAGTCGATCGTGGACGAGCACCTTTCCCCGGCCAGTTCCTCCTGACGGGGTCGGCGAACGTCCTGCGCAGCAGGCGTGTCGATGAGGCGCTGACCGGCCGGATCGAGATCATCAGGCTCGGGCCGCTGACCCAGGCGGAGATCGAGGGCTCTGCCGGCAACTTCGTCGACGCGCTCTTCGGCGGCGAGCCGCCCCAGGTCGAGGGCGCGCCGAAAGGCCGTGATGCCCTGATAGATCGTCTCGCTCCCGGCGGCTACCCGGAGGCTCGACAGCGAACTCCCAAACGTCGCAAACGCTGGTTCGACAACTACGTGCAGACCACGCTCGAGCGGGATCTGAGAGACATCAGCCAGGCTCACAAACTCAATGAAATGCCAGGGCTTCTGCGCCTCATCCCCTCACAGTCGGCCAACCTCTTCAAGGCGCGCGGTCTGAGCGACAAGCTGGGGATCAGCCACGAGACCGTCGAGAGCTACGTCAGCCTGCTCGAAGCCATCTTCCTGGTGCAGCGCCTCCGTGCCTGGGCGCCGGGGATCGGTCCCAGGGAGGTCCACCACCCGAAGATCTACGTCAATGACACCGGCCTGCTCCTCTACCTGTTGGGCGCAGACGAGAAGCGCCTGCGAGACGACGACCAGATCACCGGCAAGGCGGTGGAGAACTTCGTGGCGATGGAGCTGGTCCGACACGCGGACTCCTCCGAACAGAATCCCGAGGTGTTCCACTATCGCCGCGACCGTGACGAGCTCGACCTCGTCCTCGAGAATCGCGCCGGCGAGATCTGTGCGATAGAGGTGAAGTCCAACTCCAAAATCAGAGAGAAAGACTGGGCAGCACTACAGCGGCTCCGGGACGCGCGATACTACGCCTGAAGAACGACGCCTGGCGCCCCGCGTCGAGTCCGCGTCCAGCGAGCATGCTGAATGGCTTGCTCGACGGGATCGCTCGCTCGGCTCCCAGGGCCGCCTCCGGCATTTCTTGAACACCGGCACTCGCGATAGCGTTGACATTCCGTCAAGCATCGGGTGTTCAAACGGCTCGCTTTGCCTCTCACGCGACCCGTGGTCCATCGGCAACGATCCTCGCCATGCAGGAGATCGGACACGTGGCCTTCGGACAGCCGATCGACGGGATCATCCAGTTCGCGTACACGGTTGAGGACATCGAGCGGGCGATGCCGCTCTACGCGGACCTGCTCGGCGTCGGACCGTGGTTCAAACGCGGGCCGGTCGTCGCCGAGACCGCTCTCTATCGTGGCAAGCCGACCGAGCTGGAACTGACGCTCGCGCGCGGCTTCACCGGCCACTCGATGGTCGAGTTGATCCAGCAGCACAACGACGCGCCCTCCGTCTTTCTGGAGTCGATCTCTCGGGCCGGGTACGGCTTCCACCATTGGGGAGTCGGCGTCACCGACATCGATGCCTCCGTCGCCCGCTTCACCGCCTCCGGTTACGAGGTGGTGTTGTCCGATCGTCTCCCGACCGGCAGCGCGGTTCGTTACCTCGATACCACGAAAGACCTGGCCGGGATGATCGAGCTGATCGAGATGAACCCGGCGCAGGAGCGCCACTACACGAGCTTCCATGCGGCTTCGTTGGCCTGGGACGGGACCGATCCCGTGAGGATCGGTTGAGCATCGGGACCCCCGCGAGCCCTCGCGTCCACACCGGCACGGTGGCGACCGAGAAGTTCGTTCCCCTCGGTGACGGCGCGATCAGCTGGCTTCGCCAGGACGGCGACGTGAAAGCCGGCACCTGTGTGTACACGCTGGCCGAGGCGGGCGGCCGTCACCCGATCGACTTCGGGATCAGCGAGACGCTGATCGTGCTCGAGGGCCGAATCAGGCTCGAGATGGAGGGTGGGCCGACGCTCGAGCTGGGCCCCGGCGAGTCGGCCTCCTTCGCGCGGGGAGCCCGCGGCGCCTGGAGCCTGGTCGAGGACACCAGGTTGTTCTTCGTCTCCACCTGAACGGGCACCTTGGGATGAGCGCGAGCAGAGGTACGTACAGTCGGGAGGACTTCCGCCGGATCGCCGACGCGGTCCGCAATTGGGGCCGTTGGGGTGACGACGACCGGATCGGCACGCTGAACTACATCACCCCCGACCGGCTCGTCGCGGCGACCAGGTTGGTGAGGCGTGGCGTCTGCCTCGATCTCGGAATCCCGCTCGACGCGAACGGTCCCTATCCCGGTACCCACGGCCGTGCCAACCCGATCCACCTGATGACCGAGACCGGCGCCGACCAGGACCTCCCCGGCGGCCTCTGCGTAGCCGACGACTACATCATGATGCCGCTGCAGGGGGCCACCCAGTGGGACGGCCTCGCGCACGTCTTCTACGAGGGCAAGCTCTACAACGGCTTTCCCGCCGCCGACGTGACTCCACACGGCGCCAAGACCCTCGGCATCGAGCAGATCGGCAAGGGCGTGGCGGGCAGGGGGGTCCTGCTCGACGTCGCCCGCCACCAGGGCGTCGACTGGCTCGAGATGGGGGCGGTGATCACGCCCGACGATCTCGACGAGGTCGCCGCGGCCCAAGGGGTCGAGGTGGAGAGCGGGGACATCCTTTGCCTGCGCACCGGTTGGCGGCAGAAGTTCTTCGCCGACGGCGCCCACGCGTTCCTCGCCGGGGAGCCGGGCATCGGCATGGCGACGATCGAGTGGCTGCACGAGAAGGAGATCGCCGCGATCGCCTCCGACAACTGGGCGATCGAGGTGCTCAATCCCACCGATGACTTCTGGTGCGGCGAGATCGAGGGCATGGTCGACAACGTGCACATGATCCTGATCCGCGACATGGGCATGACGCTCGGCGAGATCTTCGACTTCGACGAGCTCGCTGCGGATTGTGTCGCGGACGGCACCTGGGAGTTCTTCTTCTGCGGCCCACCGCTGAAGGTCACCGGCGGCGTCGGCACCCCGATCAATCCGCTCGCGATCAAGTGACGCTCGCTCCCGAGGGGATCGCGGGGGCCGGCCACCGCGCGCTGCGGGACCTCGCTGCCGACGTCCGCGCCGGCCGCGTCTCGGCGCGAGAGCTGGTCGACGATGCTCTCGCGCGGATCGACCGCGACAACGGGACGCTCGTCGCCTTCGTCCACCTCGATCCCCAGGGCGCGCGTGAGGCCGCCGCGGCGATCGATCGCCTGGTCGCGGCCGGCGGGGATCCGGGACCGCTGGCGGGCATCCCGTTCGGCGTGAAGGATCTCCAGGACTGCGTCGGGATGCCGACCATCCGGGGCTCCCTGACGAACGCCGGCGCGGCCCCGGCCATCGCCGACGCGCCGATCGTCGCCCGGATGCGGGAAGCGGGTGGAATCCCGATCGGCAAGACGGCGGTGCCGGAGTTCGGCTTCGACAGCGCGACCAAGAGCCGGCTCCACGGAACGACCCGTAACCCGTGGGACCTGGGCCGCTCCCCCGGCGGGAGCAGCGGTGGCGCAAGCGCGGCGGTGAGCGCGGGCCTGGTCCCGATCGCGACCGGGTCCGACGGCGGCGGTTCGATCCGCTCGCCCGCCGCCTGGTGCAATCTCGTCGGACACAAGCCTTCGCACGGCATGATCGCCGACGCCGCCGCATCCGATTTCTCCGTCGCCGGCGTGCTCACCCACACCGTCCCCGACACCGCGATGGCCCTTGACGTCGTCGCCGGTCCGGACCCGTTCGACCGGACCTCCCTGCCGCCGCGGTCCTGGGACCTGGGGCAGGCGATCGAGGGGCTCGACGTCGGCGGACTACGGGTCGCCTGGTCGACGGACATGGGCTATGCGCCCGTCGACCCCGCCGTGGCGGAGCCGGCGCGAGGCACGGCGGAGGCGCTGATCGAGGCGGCCGGGCTGGTCGAGGTCGAGGCGCCGTTGCGTATCCCCAACGCGGTGATGACCCTGATCCGCCTCGCCGGGTTCACCCTGAAGGGCGAGCTCGAACTCGACGGGATCTACCCCGACCGGGCCGAGGAGCTGGCGCCCTTCACGCGCGAGGGCCTCCGATACGCGGCCCGGGGACCGCGGGAGCTGGCCGCGGCCCAGCGGGACCGACGCGAGATCGAACGGGCGGCGGCCGCGCTCTTCTCCCGGGTCGACGTGCTGATGACGCCGACCACCGCCTGCGCGCCGATCGCCGCCGACGCCGATCCACCGGCGGAGATCGCCGGGATGGACGCCAGTGAATCCGGCGCCGAGCCGCTCACGATCCTGGCCAGCATGACTTGGCAGCCGGCGCTCTCGGTCCCCGCCGGGTTCACCCCGGAGGGGCTGCCGGTCGGACTGCAGATCATCACCAGGCGGTGGCGCGACGACGTTGCCCTCCGGCTCGGCCGGATCCTCGAAGACGTCCGCCCGTGGCGAGTCGACCCGGTGCCCGTGCCCGGATGCTGAGGCCGTCAGTGGTCGGTGCGGTCGAGATGGCGCTTCGCCCGCACCGCCAGGTGTAGGGAGAAGCGCGTTTCGCCATCGTCGAGGTCGACGCCGAGGGACTCTTCGATCCGGCGCAGGCGGTTGTAGAGGGTCTGCCGCTCGACGTGCAGGGCCCGTGCCGTCTGGACCTTGTGGCCGCCGTTCGCGCAGAAGGTCGCCAGGGTCTGAAGGAGGTCGCTTCGACCCTGGCGGTCGCGCTCGATCAGCGGCCGCAGCTGCTGGTCGACGAATTCGCGCAGCTCCGCCGTTTCGCGGAAGGCGAACAGGAGCCGGTCCGGTGAGGCCACCGAGACGTCGTGCCACGGGCAGGGATCGAGGTTGGCCGAGGCGGGGATCGCGTGCGCCGCCGCGCCGAGTTCGGCGGCGGCCTCGACCCAACCCGGGGAGGCGGCGGCGATGCAGATCGTCGGCTGACCGGTGATCCCGCGACGCGTGGCGGAGCGGGCGATCAGCAGCGCGACCTGGTCGCCCAGGCGCTCGCGGTCCCCTGCCCGCGCCAGGCCGAGGACCAGCAGGACGTTGCCGTTCTCGCCGGTGCCGGCGAGGACCGGTACGGCCTGTTGTTCGAGTTCGTCGACGAGATCGCGTCGGACGGCGGACCAACCCGAATCCTCACCGTCCGTTTCGGCCCGGCCGGGCGGCGCGATCACCAGCGGCAGCAGCACGCCGCCGTCGTGGGCGAAGCCGAGTTCGGCTGCTCCGGCGGCGATTTTCCGTTCCACCGACGGCGCCACGATCTTCTCCTCGCCGGAGTGGGAGTCGATCAGCCCGGCCAGGAAGTCACCGCGGCGGCGCGCCGTCAGCGCCTCCTCCTCCTGCCTGCGCATCAGAGCCAGCGCGATCAACTCGACCGCCCGCTCCAGCGCCACCTGGTCCTGCGGCTCGAGCGGGCTGTCGACGGCCAGGGCGACCAGGCTTCCCCATGTGCCCGACTCGCCGGTCGGGACGGCGGCGGAGATCGCCGCCGGCGCCGCCACATCGCCGCGGGTGTACGAGCCCCACGCCCCGAGCACGGTGGCGTCGTCGGCCTCGAAGCAGGCGTGGTAGGCGATCCCCTGACCGGAGCGCTCGAGCACGACGGGGTTGCGGATGAAGCCGGAAAGCTCGACCAGAACGTCCGAGATGTGGGCGCCCCGCAGCATCAGCGAGATCAGGCGACTGCGCGACTCCTCGCCGCGCCTGATCAGCTCCCCGTCCCGGTCGATGATCGCCCGGTGGACGCTCTCGCTGATCTCGACGAAGCGGACCTCGCGGTGAAAGGCGATCAGGCAGAGCCCGTGTTCGTCGGCCGCTTCGACCAGCGGCTTGGGGACGGAGGTGAGCGCGGAACCGAGCTCGATCGCGAGCGCCGCGATGCGGCGGGCGGCGAGATCGGCGGCGAAGCGACGCTGGACCTCGCCGCTCGCCCCGATGTCGATGCCGGTGGTGACCAACAGCTCGCCGCCTTTCAGCAGGGAGGCGAGGTTCAGTCCCTCGCCGGCGTGCGTCCAGCGCACCTCGGTACCGAGGGCGGCCGCCCCGGCCAGGATCTCCGGCTCACCCCGGCGCAGGGGCGGGAGCGCCAGGGCATCGCGAACCGAAAAGGAGGTGTTCTTGGATTCGGTGATGGTCATCGGCTCCTTCGCTGACGGCTCCTGACTTTACATTCCGTCAATGAAGAGCGAGCCGAAAGGCTCGCTTTGCCCCTCACTCGCTCGTACTCCATGGGCGACGATCCCCGCGATGAGCAGGCCGTCGTGTCGGGACGGCACCGAATCGTGAGGAGAGTCGATGGGGTCGAGGAGAACGTCGAACGTAAGGACCGTGTCCCTGCTGGTGTTGGTGGCGATCGCCTTCCTGGTCGCCGGCTGCGGTGGCGGTGGTGCGTCGAGCGGGGTCAACCGCACCACGGGCGACGAAGCGGCCACCGAACCAGAACACGGCGGGACCCTCTCGGTCTCGCTCGGTGAAGAAATCCTCTCGGTGAATCCGCTCAAGGCCTACTCGGCCGAAGACGTGAACGTCGTCTCGCAGATGTTCGAGACCCTGTTCAAAGAAGACTACGAAGGCAAGGTCGTCCCGTGGCTGCTCGAAAGCTACAAGTCGAGCAAGAACGACACGGTGTGGACGCTGCAATTAAAAAACGGAGTGGACTTCTCCACCGGTAAGCCGATGACCTCGGCCGACGTCAAGTGGTCTCTCGACCACGGCAGGGAAGTCGAAACCGTTGCGGGCGTGGTGGCGGGGTGGGAAAGCGTAGAGGCGACCTCGCCGACCACCGTCGTGATCACCACCAAGCAGCCGAGCCCCGAAATGCCGGAGATCCTCTCCGCCTGGAGCTTCAGCGTGATGCCCGCGAACTGGGGCGGCGAGTCCGAGAAGCAGTTCGACGAGCATCCGATCGGCACCGGTCCGTTCGAGTTCGCCGGGCGGAAAAAGGGCGAATCGCTGACGTTGAGGAAGAACCCCAACTACTGGGTGCCGCAACGGCCCTATCTCGACGAAGTCGTCTACCACACCGTGCAGAACCCCGAGAGCCGGACGGCCCAGATCCGCGGCGGCCAACTCGACATGGCCTACGACCCGCCGTTCCCGGAACTCGAATCGCTCGAACAGAGTCCCGAACTGGCGGTGGAAGCGCCCTACCTCGGCGTCGGCTGGCTGATGATCCTCAACACCGAAAACCCCCTGTTCGAAAACAAGAAGGCGCGAGAAGCGGTCAACATCGCCCTCGATCGCGAGTCGATGGTCGAACTGTCACTCCACGGGCACGGCGAACCGATGAACGCGTATCTGCTGCCCTGGATCCCTGGCTACGACAAGAGCCTGGTGGCGGCCGAACACAACCCCGAAAAGGCGAAGAAACTTCTCGCCGAAGCGGTCCAGGAAGGGGTGAAGCCGACGTTCACGATCTCCTCGATGTCCGAAGACCCGTTCTGGACCCAGGCATCGCAGATCGCGCAGGCGAACCTCGAAGAAGTCGGCTTCACCGTGACGATCAAGAAGTCCGACCTCAGCAGTCTGCTCGGCCAGCTGGAAAGCCGGGAATTCGACGCGACCACGATCTACAACACGGCGCTGTCGCCCTACCCCGCCGAATTGTTCTCGTTCTACAACGCGACCGGCGGCTTCTTCACCGGCGTGGACACCAAGCGAACCGAAGCGCTGATGGCGGCCGCGCAGAGCGAGACGAACACCGCGAAGCGCAATGCGATGTGGGGCCAGATACAACGGATCATCAACGAAGAACAGGCACTGATCCTGGTCGCCTATTCACCGTACGTCTGGGTCAGGCAGAGCGATGTGACCGGGTCGTTCGTCGGCAGGACCGGCATCCTCTGGCTCGGAGAAACCGGGTTCGCGAGCTAGGTCAGCCACCGCCACGGCCGGTACGACGATGAGCGAGAAGGCGAACGTCGGCAAGGTCATGACCGCCGACGGGCCGGTCGACCCGGCCGATCTGGGGCCGACGCTCACGCACGAGCACATACTCGTCGATCTGACCTCGCACGCGAGGGAACCGCAGGACGAGACCGAGCGGGAGCTCGCCGGGCAGTCGCTCCGGATTGAACTGCTCGGGCGGGCCAGGCACGATCCGCTGCTGATCAAGGACTCCCTCCTGATCGACGATCCCGGGCTCGCGGCCGTGGAACTGGGCCGGTTCACGGCGGTCGGGGGAGGGACGGTCGTCGACGTGTCCACGGTCGGCCTGCGGGCGCCGAGCCCCACCGTGGTGCGCGAGGTCTGTCGCGCCGCCGGGCTCCGCCTCGTCGCCTGCTCGGGCTACTACGTCCAGGCCACCCATCCCATCGCGGTGGCCGAGGCGAGCGTCGACCAGCTCACCGAGCAGTTCGTCGCCGAGGCTTGCGTCGGCATCGGCGACACCGGCATCCGCAGCGGGATCCTCGGTGAGATCGGGATGAGCCAGCCAGGGCACCCGGAGGAGTGGAAGGTCCTCGACGCGGCGTGCCGGGCCCAGACGATCACCGGCCTGCCGCTCTGTGTCCACCCCTACGCGGGCGAGGCGAGTCGGATGGCCCCCCAGGTCGCCCGCTTCGTAATCGAACGTGGGGTCGACCCGCGGCGCCTGAACCTCTGCCACATGGACGGGCATATGGACGTCGCCTATCAGCGCCGCATCCTCGACCTGGGCGCGTGGATCTCGTTCGACACCTTCGGGCTGGAGATCTTCTTCAACACCCCCGACCACAACCACACGGCCACCGATCTCGCGCGGATGGACGCCCTGATCCGGCTCCTCGATCTCGGCTACGCCGACCAGCTGCTGCTCTCACACGACGTGTGTTCGAAATTGCAGCTCCGGCGGTACGGCGGATATGGCTACGCGCACCTCGTCGAGACGATCATCCCGACGCTGGAACAGCGGGGCGTCACGCCCGAGTTGACGCGGCAGCTGATGGTCGACAACCCCGCTCGGTACCTTGCGATCGCCTGAAGACCCGGGTTGACATTCTGTAAACCCGGGTCTTGCCAAAACCCCCGCTTTGCCTCTTATGTCGCCGGGGTCGCATCGAGAACGATGCGAGCCATGAGCAAGACGATTGGGACCGCGACCGTGACCGGCGCGCATCCGTTCATGGCCAACTCGACCCCGGAGGCGAAGGAGCGCATGCTCGAGGCCACCGGCTTCGACAGCATCGACGACCTTTTCGCCCAGATCCCGGCGGACCACCGCCTCACCGGCCGACTCGGTCTGCCCGCCGGCGGCCGCTCGGAGGCCGCCGTCCGCCGGCGTCTCCTCGACGCCCTCGCCAAGAACGAGACCTGCGAGGAGAACCTCAGCTTCATCGGCGGGGGTTGTTGGCAGCACTACGTCCCGGCGGTGTGCGACGAGATCGTCTCGCGCACCGAGTTCGTCACCTCCCACCTCGGCACCCCGGCCTCCGATTACGGCCGATTCCACGTCTGGTTCGAGTTCGCGAGCCAGCTCGGCGAGCTGCTCGACCTCGACTTCGTCGGCCTCCCGGTCTACAGCTACGGCTGCGCGGCCGGTCACGCGATCCGCATGGCGGCGAGGCTCACCGACCGCAACCAGGTTCTGCTGCCGGCCTGCATCGACCCGGAACGTCTGGCGGTCATCCGCAATTACTGTGAGCCGCCGGAGATGGAAGGCCACATCGAGATCGTCACCGTCGAGTTCGATCGTGAGACCGGTGAGATCGACCTTCGCGACCTGGAGGAGAAGCTCTCCGAGCGGACCGCGGCCGTCTACTTCGAGAACCCGAGCTACCTCGGCACGATCGAGAGCGCCGGGGCGGCCATCGGCGCCGCCGCGCGGGCCGTCGGCGCCGAGACGATCGTCGGCGTCGACCCGATCTCGCTGGGCGTGCTGGCTCCCCCCGGCCGCTACGGGGCGGACATCGTCGTCGGCACCCTGCAGACGCTCGGCGTCCACATGAACTGCGGTGGGGGGGTCGGCGGCTTCATCGCCAGCCGCGACGAAGAGCGGTACGCCTACGAGTACCCGACGATCGCGATCACCGCCTGCGAGACGACCGAGCCGGGGGAGTTGGCCTTCGCCCCGACCCTGGTCGAGCAGACCTCGGCGATGACGCGCGAAGGCGCCAAAGACTGGTACGGGAACAACTCGGTTCGCCTCTGGACGGTCGCGAACGCCGTCTACATGTCCCTGCTCGGTCCGCGCGGCTTTGCCGAGATCGGCGAGTCGATCGTGCGCCGCGGCAGCTACGCCGCCGGTCGGATCGGCGAATTGCCAGGCGTCGAGATCCGACCCGGGGGCGCGTTCTTCAAGGACTTCGTCGTCGATTTCGAGGGCACCGGGAGGACCGTGGACGAGATCAACGCGGGCCTCCGCGAGCGGGCGATCTTCGGTGGGCGAAGCCTCTCTTCGACCTTCCCCGAGCTCGGCCAGAGCGCCCTCTACGCGGTCACCGAGATCCACACGATCGAGGACATCGATCGACTGGTGGACGGGCTGACCGAGGTGACCCGATGACCAGCCCCGGCGTCGGTCGCCGTTATCGGGCCCCGATCTGGGACGAGCCCCTGATCATGGAGATGGGCGCGCCGGGTCGGCGGGCGACCGTGCCGCCGCCGGTCGAGCCCGAGATCGAGTCGGCCGCCGGCAGCCTCGCCGACCTGATCCCCACGGGGATGGCGAGGAGCGCCCCGCCCGCGCTGCCGGAGCTGACCGAGTTCGAAGTGCAACGGCACTACATCCACCTCGCCCAGCAGACGCTGGGAATGCTCGGCGTGAACCTGTTCGGGACCTGCACGATGAAGTACAACCCCCGCCTGGGGGAGATGCTCGCGGCGCGCCCGGAGATCGCCGAAGTGCACCCGGGCCAGGACGAGGACACCTTGCAGGGCGTGCTCCAGATCATCTACGAGATGGACCTCGTCCTGCGCGAGCTGTCCGGCATGGATCAGTTCGTCTTCCAGGCCGGAGGTGGGACCGAGGCCTCCTACGTGAACACCTGTATCACCCGCGCCTACCACGCCTCGCGGGGGGAGCTCGAGCAGCGCAACGAGGTGATCGTCACGATCCAGACCCATCCCTGCAATGCCGCCACCGCCGCCGCGGCCGGCTTCAAGGTCGTGACGCTGACGCTCGACGAGGGCGGCTATCCGTCGGTCGAGCAACTCCGCAGCGTCGTCTCCGAGCGCACGGCCGCGCTGATGGTCGTCAACCCGGACGACATGGGGATCTACAACCCGAACATCAAGCAGTGGACCGAGATCGTCCACGAGGCCGGGGGCCTCTGTTTTTACGATCACGCCAACTTCAACGGCGTGATGGGCAAACTGAGGGCGCGCGAGCTCGGCTTCGACGCCTGCATGTACATGCTCCACAAGACCTTCGGCGCGCCCAAGGCCGGCGGCGGGCCGGCGGTCGGTGCCTACGGCTGCTCGGAAGAGCTGGTCCCCTTTCTGCCCCGCCCGCTCGTGCGGCGGGAGGGCGACGGCTACGCGCTCGACCGCGAATCGTCGCTCAGCATCGGCAAGGTGCGGGAGTTCTGGGGCAACGTGCCGGTGGTCATGAAGGCCTACAACTGGGCGTTGATGATGGGCGGAGACGGGATCGAAGAGGCCTCCGACATCTCGGTCCTCGCCAGCAACTACATGGAAAAGCGCCTGTTGGCGATGCGGGGCGTGACCAGGAGCAACCCCGACGTCGACCTACCGCGGCTGGAGATGAATCGTTATAGCCTCGCCACTCTCGCCGAGGAGACCGGGGTGACGATCGGGGACGTCGAAAACCGGCTGACCGACTTCGGCATCGACCCCCCGATGAACAGCCATCACCCTTGGCTGGTGCCGGAACCGCTGACCCCCGAGGTGGGCGAGCTCTGGTCGATCGAGGACATCGACTATTGGCTCGACGCGCTGGAGACGATCTGCGAGGAGGCTTACGCCGACCCCGAGACGGTGAAGACGTCGCCCCACAATCAGGTCCTTCACCGCACCGACTACTCCCGCACGGAAGACCCGGCCTACTGGGCGACGACCTGGCGTGCCTACCAGCGCAAGCGCGGTGCCCCGTCGACCGAGGAGGTGGACTGAAGAGCGAAGAGCACCGTCAGCAACCCCGGCGCTGATCGACCGCTCCTTGGGAAGAGCGTGACATCGAAAGACACCAGGCAGCACCTGGGGCTCCAATCCGCGGTTCTCCCGGTGAGAACCGACGGCGATCATGAACCACCGTCGAGTCCGTATGCAATCAGGAGGAGAGAGATGAAGTCGAGTAGAGCTTGGAAGGCGAGGCCGGCGTGCCTGTCGGCGCTGGCAGTGCTTGCCGTCCTGGTCGCGGGCTGCGGTGGAGGCGGCACCTCCGGCAGCGGCGGAGGCGGAACGGCGGGCGGCGAACCGGCCGCGGGCACGACGGTCAGCGAATCGTCGGCCGAACCGCAGGCGGGCGGGACCCTCTCGGTCTCTCTGGGCGAAGAAATCATCGGCCTGAATCCGCTCACGAACATCTCGTTCGAAGACGTCAACGTGATGTCCCAGATGTTCGAGACGCTGTTCAAAGAAGACTACGAAGGCGAAGTGGTCCCCTGGCTGCTCGAAAGCTTCAAGCCGAGCAAGAACTACACGGTGTGGACGATGGAGCTGAAAAAAGGCGTCGACTTCTCGACCGGCAAACCGATGACCTCGGCCGACGTCCAATGGTCGCTGGAACAGGACATGGAATCCGAATCCCACGCCGGGATCGTCGAAGGCTGGAAGAAGGTGGAAGCCACGTCGCCGACCACCGTCGTCCTGACGACCAAGGCGCCGACTCCTGAAATGCCGACGATCCTCTCGCAGTGGATCTTCAGCGTGCTGCCGAAAGACTTTGAAGGCAAGTCCGAAAAGGAGTTCTTCGAACATCCGGTGGGCACCGGCCCCTTCGAATTCGTGAGTTGGAAAAAAGGCGAATCGATAACCCTCAGGAAAAACGCGAACTACTGGATGCCGGACCGTCCCTACCTCGACGAAATCGTCTACCACACGGTCCAGAGTCCGGAGAGCCGCACGGCCCAGGTGCGCGGCGGCCAGCTCGACGTTGCCTACGCACCCCCGTTCCCGGAAATCGAATCGCTGGAACAGAGTCCGGAACTGGCGGTCGAAGCGCCGTTCGTCGGCACGAGCTGGTTCATCATCCTGAACACCCAAAGCGACCTCTTCAAGAACCGGAAGGCGCGGGAAGCGGTCAACTACGCGCTCGATCGGGAAGCGATGATCGATCTGGCGCTCCACGGCAACGGCGAACCGATGAACTCGCAGCTGATGCCCTGGGTGCCGGGGTACGACAAGAGTCTGCCGGCGCCGGAATTCAACGCCGAAACGGCAAAAGAACTGCTTGCCGAAGCGGTGCAGGAAGGCGTGAAGCCGACGTTCACGCTGCTCACCTTGGCCGAAAGCCCCTTCTGGACCCAGGGCGTGCAGATCGCCCAGGCGAACCTCGAAGAAGTCGGCTTCACCGTGACGATCAAAAAGTCCGACCTCAGCAGCCTGCTCGGGCAGTTGGAAGAAGGGAGCTTCGACGCGAGCACGATCTACAACGTCGAGCAGTCGCAGTCGCCGAACGAATTCTTCTCGTTCTACAACGCGACCGGCGGCATCTTCTCCGGCGTGAACACGGAAAGGACCACCAAGCAGATGGTCGCCGCGCAGAGCGAGACGAACACCGCGAAACGCAAGGCGATGTGGAGCCAGATGCAGAAACAGGTGAACGAGGAAACGTCGTTGATCATGGCCGCGTACTCGCCCTACGTCTGGGTTCGACAGGGCGATCTGAGCGGGGTCTTCGCGGGTAAGACCGGCATCCTCTGGCTCGGCGAAGCCGGGTTCGGCGGCTAGCCGGAGAAGGAAGCAGAGAGTCGTACCGATGGACTATTTGCGGTTCCTCGCCAGGCGTCTCCTTCAGGCCATTCCGGTGGTGCTGGGCGTGACCATCGTGGTGTTCTTCCTCATCCACCTGGTGCCGGGAAACCCGGCGAGGACCGCCCTCGGTACGAATGCCACCCCGGAAGCCGTGGCGGCGCTCGAACACAAATGGGGCCTCGACACGTCGTTGCCCGAGCAGTACTGGCTGTTCATGAAGAACCTGTTCTCCGGCGATCTCGGCACCTCGCTTCGCTACGAACAGTCGGCCGGTGAACTGGCGATCGAACGGATGCCCGTCACCATCTGGCTGCTCGTCTACGCCACCGTTCTCACCGGGCTGATCGCCGTCCCGGCCGCCTTGCTCGCGGCCTCGAAGAGCGGCGGCATCCGCGACAAGGTGGTGCGCTGGGTCTCGGTGGTCTCGCTGGGGATCCCCGGGTTCTGGCTCGGGCTGATCCTGATCGAGTACGTGGCGATCGAAACCGGCCTGTTCCCGGCCGCCGGCTTCGGCGAAGGGTTCGCCGGACACCTCGAATCGCTCTTCTTACCCAGCCTGACCATCGCCGCGGGCCTCGTCCCCTTGGTGGTCCGCAGCCTGAGGACCGAGCTGTTGCGCGTCGCCGAGGCGGACTTCGTCACCACGGCGCGGGCGAAGGGCCTCACCGAGCGGCGCATCCGTTATCGCCACGTGCTGCGCAACGCCCTGGCGCCGACCGTGACCGTGTTGGCCGTGAACATCTCCTTCCTGGTCGGCGGCACCCTGGTGATCGAACAGGTCTTCAGCCTCGGCGGCGTCGGCGCGCTGATGCTGCAGGCGATCAACAACCGCGACTTCCCCGTCGTCCAGGCGGTGACCCTGATCCTCGCCATGGTCGTGGTCCTGGTGAACATCATGGGTGACCTCGTCCAGGCGCTCATCGACCCGAGGGTGGAGGCACGATGAGCTCCGACGGCTACACCGGGCCGACCTCGGGTGCCGACATCCTGGTCGAGGATCGCTCGCCACTCTCCCCGCGGGCGATCGGCGCCTCGGTCCGCGGGCGGGTGGGGGCGAACGTGGCGCTCAGCGTCGGCCTCGTCATCGTCATCGCACTTGCCGTCATCGGTGCCTTCGCGGGCCTCTTCGCGCCGCACGACCCGATCAAGCAGAACGTCCAGGAAGCGCTGCTACCGCCAGGCTCGGCAGGGCACCTGCTCGGCACCGACCAGCTTGGTCGCGACACCCTCTCGCGCCTCATCTACGGGGCGCGGAACGACATCTACACCGCGCTCGCGGCGTTGATCCTGCCGTTCGTCCTGGGCACCGCGATCGGCATCATCGCCGGCTACCGGGGCGGCTGGGTCGACACCGTGATGGTCGGGGTGATCGACGTGATCATCGCCTTCCCGATGTTGGTGCTCCTGATCGCCCTGGTGTTCGTCCTCGGCGCGGGCGTGACCACCATCATCATCGCGGTGACCGCGATCGACTGGGTGGTCTACGCCCGGTTGGCACGAACCTCGTCGCGCCGGGAAGGCGCCCTGGAGTACGTGATGGCGGCACGGATCGGCGGGATCCCGGGTTGGCGGATCATGCTGCGCCACATCCTCCCGAACATCATCACCCAGTCGATCGTCTACGCGATGTCGGACATGGTGCTGATCATCCTCTTCATCACCACGCTGGGTTACCTCGGCCTCGGTGTTCCACCGCCCGCTCCCGACTGGGGGACGATGATCGCCGAAGCGCAGCCCTACTTCAATCAACAGTGGTGGCTGGCGGTATTCCCCGGCGCGGCGATCGTGATCACCGGTCTCGGGCTCTCACTGATCGCCGACGGCCTGGCGCAGAGGTTCGACCTCCGATGACCTCGGCGAACGGCAACGCAGCCCTGGAGGGCACCCTGCTCGCGGTCAAGGACCTCGGCGTCGAGATCCCCGGCGGCCTGCAGGTCGTCACCGACGTGTCGCTGAGCGTGGGCAGGGGAGAGGTCGTCGGCGTGGTCGGCGAGTCCGGCTCGGGCAAGTCGCTCACCCTCAAAGCGATCGCCGGTCTGCTCCCCCGGGGGGTGACCGTCAGCGCCGGCCAGATCGCGGTCGAGGGCACCGACGTCGCGCGGGCATCGTCGCGCGAGCTGCGCCGCCTCCGCGGCGGGGTGGTCGGGATGGTCTTCCAGGAACCGATGACCGCGCTCAATCCGACGATGCGGATCGGGCGCCAGATCGCCGAGTCGGTGAAGGCCCATGCGCAGGTCTCGAACAAGCAGGCAGGCGCGAAGGCGATCGAGCTGCTCGGGGAGATGGGCTTCAAGGACCCGCGGCACAGCGCCGACCTGTTCCCGCACGAACTCTCCGGCGGCATGCGGCAGCGGGTCGTCATCGCGATCGCCCTCGCCGGCGATCCGTCGCTGCTCCTCTGCGACGAGCCGACCACCGCGCTCGACGCGACGGTGACGATGAAGGTCCTCGACCTGATCCTCGGTCTGTCGGCCGAGCGCAACATCGGCGTCGTGCTGGTCAGCCACGACCTCGGCGTCGCCTCGCGCGTCTGCGACCGGCTCGTCGTCATGTACGGCGGGCGGATGGTGGAGGAAGGCCCCGCCGACGAGGTGCTGCGACGGCCCCATCACCCCTACACCTTCGCGCTGCTGCGGGCAGTGCCGACGAAGGACTCCTCGATCGACGACCTGAAGGCGATCCCGGGGGCGCCGCCCGCGGCCGGCGAGGCCGGGCCCGGGTGTCCCTTTGTGCCGCGCTGCGCCTTCGCCGAGGAGGCCTGCGGGCAGCGGGTCGAATCGATCGCCGTCGGACCCCGCCGGATCAGCGCCTGTCGGCGGCAGGAGTTGTTCCCCGACCTGGTCGAGGCCGCCAAATGAGTGAGCCCCTGCTCGAGGTGAGGGATCTGCGGGTCGGCTTCGGCGGCGGCCGCGACTTCTTCTTCCGCCGCAAGGAGCGCTTCGAGGCGGTCCGCGGAGTCGATCTGACGATCCGTAAGGGGGAGTCCTTCGCGATCGTCGGCGAGTCGGGCGCGGGCAAGTCGACCGTGGCCAAGTGCATCGTCGGCCTGCAGGCGCCGACCAGCGGCGAGATCCGTTTCGAGGGCGAGCCGCTACGCGTCGAGGCTGACGCCGACCAGCGGCGGGCGATCCAGATGGTCTTCCAGGACCCCTACGGGTCGCTGAACCCGCGGATGACGGTAGGTAGCGCGATCGGCGAACTCCTCCGGGTCAACGGCGTGGCCGCGGACAAGGAGGCGGCGCGGGCGCGGACCGCGGAGCTGCTCGGGATGGCCGGACTTCCCGCGGCGGCGATGGACAAACGCCCGCGCGCCTTCTCCGGCGGGCAGCGACAGCGGATCGGGATCGCCCGGGCGCTCGCGATCGATCCGACCCTGCTCGTCGCCGACGAGCCCGTCTCGGCCCTCGACGTATCGATCCAGGCGTCGATCTTGATCCTGCTGAAGCGACTGCAGCGCGAACTCGGGCTGACCATGGTCTTCATCTCGCACGACCTCGCCGTGGTGAAGCAGCTCTGCGATCGGGTGGCGGTGATGAACGAAGGCGTCGTCGTCGAGGAGGGCTCGGTCGGCGAGGTGCTCGCGCACCCGAAGGACGCCTACACGCAGAAGCTCCTCGACGCGACCACCGAGCTGCCGCCGATGGAGATCTCCGAGCTCGGCGTCGTCGCGGCGCCGCCCGGCGAGACCCGCGGCTAGAGGGGCCGAGGTGCGGATCGACGGTTCGGTAGTCATCGTCTTCGGCGGCGCCTCCGGGCTCGGCGAGGCGACGGCGCGCGGGCTGGCGGCCGGCGGCGCCACGGTCGTGGTCGCCGATCTGGCGGCGGACCGGGCGGCGGCGGTGGCCGACGAGATCGGCGGCTCCTGGGCCGAGGTCGACGTCTCCGACCCGGGCTCGGTCGAGGCGGCGGTCGCCGCGGCGACCGAGCTCGGCGCCCTGCGGATCGTCGTCAACACCGCCGGCATCGCGACCCCGAACAGCTTGATCGGCAGGGAGGGGCCGACCCCGCTCGCGGCGTTCGCCAGGGTGATCGACGTCAACCTCCTGGGCACGATCAACGTGCTGCGGTGCGCCGCCGCGGCGATGGCGCTGGGCGCGCCGGCCGAGGACGGTGAGCGCGGCGTCTGCGTGAACAGCGCTTCGATCACGGCCTTCGACGGTCCGCTCGGCATGGTCGCCTACTCGGCCTCGAAGGCGGGAGTCGTCGGGTTGACGCTGCCGTCCGCCCGGGAGCTCGCCCGGCACGCCATCCGCGTCGTCACCGTCGCCCCCGGCGTCTTCGACACGCCGATGGTCGCCGGCCTGCCCGCGGGGACCGGCGATGCGCTGGCCCGGAGCGTTCCCTATCCACGGCGACCCGGCACCCCGGAGGAGTTCGCGGCGTTGGTGGAGCAGATCGTGGTCAACCCGATGCTGAACGGCGAGACGATCCGCCTGGACGGCGCCCTGCGGATGGGCACCGCCTAGGGACGGTGGCCTACCGATGGGTCTGTTGGAGGGCAAGGCGGCGATCGTCACCGGCTCGGGGCGAGGGATCGGGCGGGCGACCGCCGAGCTCTTCGCCGCCGAGGGGGCGAAGGTGATGATCAACGGGGTCGATCCCGTCGTCGCCGCGGCGACCGCGACCGAGATCGACGGCGAGACCGCCGTCTTCGGTGGAGACCTGACGAAGCCGGGCGCCGCCGACGAACTCGTGGCCGCGGCCGTCGAGGCCTTCGGGTCGGTCGACATCGTCGTCAACAACGCCGGCTACCCATGGGACGGCGTCGCCCACAAGATGAGCGACGAGCAGTTCCAGGCGATGCTTGACATCCACACCGTCGTCCCGTTCCGGGTGGCGCGGGCGCTTGCGCCCCACTGGCGGGCCGGCGCTAAGCGGGAGCGCGAGGAAGGCGTCGAGGCCTTTCGCAAGCTGATCAACGTCTCCTCGACGACGGGGGCCATGGGCAACCCCGGCATGGTCAACTATGCGGCCGGCAAGGCGGGGGTCATCGGCGTCACCAAGACCCTGGCCAAGGAGTGGGGCCAGTTCAAGATCAACGTCAACGCGCTCGCCTTCGGCTACGTGGAGACCCGCCTCACCGCCGCGAAGGAGGAGGCCGGTGAGATCCTCGCGCCGACCGGCGAGAGGATCGCGCTCGGCATCCCCGCGAGACTGCGCGGGGTTGCCGCGGCGGTCATCCCGCTCGGCCGCCCGGCCACCGCGCGCGAGGCCGCGGGCCCGGTTCTCTTCCTCGCCTCGCCGCTCGCCGATTACGTGCATGGCCAGGTGCTGAACGTCAGCGGCGGGATGCCCGGAGGGCTCTACGCATGAGGGCGGGGCGACGCTGATGCTGACCGGATACACCGACACCTTCAGCGTCGAACCGGGCAGCGCGATCAAGTTCATGGTCAGCAGCTCGGTCGGGCCGTACGAGGCATCGTTGGTGCGCCTGATCCACGGCGACCGAAACCCGGCCGGCCCCGGCTTCAGGCAGCAGGAGCTGCGGACCGCCATCGACGGCACCTATGAAGGCGCCATGCAGGACACCAGGCCCGGGTCCTACGGGCGCGTGGACGGCATCTCGGTTCCGACGCCGGCGTTCAGCCTCAGCGCCTGGATCTACCCGACGACGATCGATTGGCGGCAGCCCCAGTGCGTGCTCTCCCTCGATGGAGAGGAGGGAGCCGGGGTCGCGCTGGAGATCCGCGCGGGGCGCCTTTGCCTCTGCGCGGGCGAGGGACAGGCGATCGCCCTGGAGTCGGACCTCATGGACAGGACCTGGTACTTCGTCTACGCGGGGGTCGACGACGACGGTTCGGCCGAGGTCGAAGCCCGGAGCGTCGCCTGGCCCACCTTTCATGGATCCGGGTCGGGCCGGTTCGCAGCCCCGTCCGCGGCGGGCGAGCTTCACCTGTCGGTGGCCGCCGCGCGATCCCCGGGCGGCTCGTCGGCGCGGAGCTTCTACAACGGCAAGATCGCGGAGCCCCGCCTCTACCGACGGGTCCTGGCGGAGTCCGAGCGCGGGGATCTCGCCGGTGCGGCTTCCGGCCTGGAGGTCGGCGCGGATGCGTTGGTCGGCGCCTGGAACCTGTCCTCCGATCCGGGCCGTGCGGAGTTCGTCGATCGGCTCGGCCGCGGCCCCGCCGGTGAGTTGGTGAACCAACCGGCCGCGGCGATGACCGATCACTCCTGGCGGGACGAGCAGGATTGGCGCTGCGCCCCCGACCGGTTCCGCGCCGTCCACTTTCACGCCGACGACCTCGTCGACGCGGGTTGGTCTCCAGGCTTCTCGTGGGAGGTCCCGGGCGACCTCCCGAGTGGGGTCTACGCCGCGCGGCTACGGGCCGGTGGGGAGGAGGACCACATCCCGTTCTTCGTCCGGCCACGCCGCGGCGCGCCGACCGCCGAGGTCGGGGTGCTGATGCCGACGTTCACCTACCTGGCCTACGCGAACGAGCGCGTCCGCCGGTCGAAAGAGGGATTCGAGGAGCTGAAGAACTTCGCCGGCGACTTCTCCGATCCGCGCGAGGAGGAGTGGGCAGAGTTCCCCGAGTTCGGGATCTCGCTCTACGACACCCACGCCGACGGATCGGGATGCTGTTACGCGAGCGCACGACGGCCGATCCTGAACATCAGGCCCGACTACCGCATGTGGTCGACCGGCGCGCCCCGGGGTCTGGGGGCGGATCTCCACCTGATCGACTGGCTGACCGAGAAGGGCCATCGGCACGACACCTTCACCGACGGCGACCTGCACGATGAGGGCCTCGAGCTCCTCCGCGGCTACCGGGTGGTGATCACCGGCTCGCACCCCGAGTACTGGAGCGCCCAGATGCTCGACGCGCTGCGGGCCTACCTCGACTCCGGCGGGCGGGTGATGTACCTGGGTGGCAACGGGTTCTACTGGGTGACCAGCGTCGCCGCCGAGGCACCGCACCTGATCGAGGTCCGACGGGGATACGCCGGGACCCGGGTCTGGGAGTCGGAGCCCGGCGAGTATCACCACAGCACCACGGGTGAGCGGGGCGGGCTCTGGCGCTTCCGCGGCCGTAGTCCGAACGCCCTGGTGGGGATCGGCTTCGCCGCCGAGGGTGTCTCCCCGCCCTCGCCCGGTTATCGGCGCAGGGACCGGACGAGCGCGATCGCCGGAGTGATCTTCGACGGTGTCGACGAGGACCCCTTCGGGACCTACGGCCTGATCATGGACGGCGCGGCGGGAGACGAGATCGACCGCGCCGATGCCCGCCTCGGGACTCCTCGGCACACCTTGGTGCTCGCCTCCTCGACCGGACACGACGACAAGTACCAGCTCGTCTGCGAGGACATCCTCGTCACCGCTCCCGGGCTCGGGGGGAGGGAGAACCCGGACGTTCGGTCCGACATCACGTTCACCGAGACGGCAAACGACGGCGCCGTGTTCGCGGCGGGGGCGATCACCTGGTGCGGCAGCCTGTCCCACAACGGTTATGACAACGCCGTCTCGCGGATCACCGAGAACGTCCTCGAGGCCTTCCTGACAAGAACCTCGTGGCCCGACGCCGTCCGCTCGACGTGAGGTTCCGAGTCCCGACCTTGCCGATGGCCGAAACGAACCGAAAGGAAGCCGATGTATAAGACGGTCTGGTTGCTTCGCCGTAACCCCGCGATGACGCGGGAGGAGTTCGTCGAGTACTACGAGACGAAGCACTCGAAGCTGGTCGGGCACTTCGACGGCGTGGTGAAGTACTTTCGGCGTTACCCGGAGGAGGGGAAGAGCCTCGCCGAGCGCTCCACGCCGGGTGGGGTCGACTTCGACGTGGTGATGGAGCTCTGGTTCGAGTCGCGTGAGGCATTCGACGCGGCGCACGAGCGCGGCGGCGCCGATGCGGATTTCTGGCGGGAGGCCGCCGAAGACGAGAGGCGGCTCTTCGACGTCGATTCCGCGGGGTGGCAGACGAAGATCACGATCGAGGTCGAGCACGAGACCGACCTCTCCTCGCCGACACTGGAGACCACCTACGAGCGCGGGGTGACCTCGTGGAGCTAGAGGGCAAGCAAGCGCTGGTCACCGGGGCCGGGGCGACCGGCGGGATCGGGTTCGAGATCGCCCGTCGGTTCATCGACGAGGGCGCCGTGGTCCTGATCACGGGACGCGACCCCTCGCGCGGTGCCGAGGCGGCTGCGGCCTTGGGCGATCGCGCGACCTTCCTGCTCGCGGACCTGGTCGAGCTCGAGGCGCTCGCCCGCCTCGTCGATGCCGCCGGCGAGGTGGACATCCTGGTCAACAACGCAACCGCGATCGGCCGCGGAAACGTTGTCGACCGCAACATCGCCGGGCTCGACGAAGTTCACTTCACGAACGTCCGCGCGCCCTACGTCCTCACCGCCGGGCTCGCCCCCGGGATGGTGTCCCGGCAGTCGGGCTGCGTGGTCAACATCAGTTCGTTGGTGGCCGGACGCGGTACCCCGGGGATGGGCAGCTACGCGGCCTCGAAAGCCGCGCTCGAGTCCCTCACGCAGACGTGGGCCGCGGAGCTGGGTGGAAGCGGGGTCCGTGTGAATGCGGTGGCGCCCGGCCCGATCAGAAGCGCCAAGAACCTGACCGAACATCAGGACGAGTTGGAGGAGTTCGGAAAGGTGACTCCCCTGCGGAGGACCGGGGCAACCGCCGAGATCGCCGAGGTCGTCGCCTTCCTGGCAAGCGACCGTTCCAGTTACGTCACCGGCACCGTGATCCCGGTCGACGGCGGCTCGCGGGCAATCTGAATGGCGGATCCGGCGCAGGACGGTTGCCGCCCGCCGAGCGTGATGACCGTGCTCGGGCCGGTCGAGCCTCCCGCGCTCGGCTACACGCAGACGCACGAGCACGTCCTGGCAGATCTCTCGGGCGTTCTCGGCTCGAGTCAGATGACGGATGGGGTGTACGCGGCGGACACGGCACCGGCCGCGCTCGACGTCGAGTTCCCGGCCTCGGTGCGTCGCCGCATGCACGAGCCGATCCGGCCGGACAACTATGACTGGATCCGGCGCCACGTGACGAACATCGACAACCTTCGCCTCTGGGACGAGGAGGAGGCGATCGAGGAGTTGGGCCACTACGCGGTCGCAGGCGGGGCGTCGCTGGTGGAGTCCACCTCGATCGGGCTCGGCCGCGATGCCGCGGGCCTGGCGCGCGTCTCCCGCGCCTCGGGCGTCAACGTGATCATGGGTTGCGGCTTCTACTGTCGACCCCTGGGCCTGGATCGGGTGCCCCGCGAGGCGATCCGCGACCTCATCCTCAAGGACCTCCAGGTGGGCGTCCGCGACACCGGCATCCGCGCCGGGATCATCGGTGAGATCGGGCTCAGCGACCCGATCCTCCCGACCGAGGCGAAGGTCCTGGAGGCCGCCTGCGAAGCGCAGAAGAGCTCGGGCGCCGCGCTCCAGATCCACCCCGGGCGCAGCCCCGAGTCGTTGTTCGAGGCGGTCGAGAAGATCCTCGCCGCCCGCGTCGACCCGGGCAGGCTCGTGATGTGTCACCTCGACCGGACGCTGACGAGCCCCGCCGATCTCGAGCGCCTGGCGCGGACGGGCTGCTACCTCGAGTTCGACCTGTTCGGGCAGGAGAGCAGCTACTACCCGTGGAGCGACATCGATCGTCCGAATGACGCGACCCGCATCGATTGGCTCGGAGGGCTTGCCGAGCAGGGCTTCGGCGACCGCCTCGTGATCTCCCAGGACATCTGCATGCGGGCGTACTTCCGCAAGTACGGCGGGCCGGGGTACTCGCACATCCTCGAAAACGTCCTGCCGCTGATGAGAAAGAAGGGGTGGGACGCAGCCGATATTCAACGTGTGACCGTCGATAACCCGGCGGCCCTGTTGAAGAACGCGTGGTGAAGGTACCGCCGTCGAGTTGACATTCCGTCAAGGGTCGGCGCGACAAAAGACGCGCTTTGCCCCTCCCGCACCCTTCACCTCTTCGAGGACGATCTCTGTCACGGGAACCGAGGAAGAGAGGATCCACTTTGAGTCGAATGCGGAGTGCAAGCGTACGGGCACTCTTGGTGCTGTTGACGATTGCCGCCTTGGTCGCCGGCTGCGGCGGCGGTGGTGGGACGTCGGCCTCCGGCGGCAGCACCTCCCCCGGCGGCGGTTCGACCGACGCCGGAGGGGCCGGTGAACCACAGCAGGGTGGAACCCTCTCGCTCTCGCTCGGCGAAGAATTCCTCGGACTGACTCCGTCGACGGCCTTTACCCTCGAAGACGTCAACGTCGAGTCGCAGATCTTCGAGACCCTGTTCAAAGAAGACTACGAAGGTGAAGTCGTTCCCTGGCTGCTCGAAAGCTATAAGGCCACCAAGAACGACACCGTGTGGACGATGCAGCTGAAGAAGGGCGTCAAGTTCTCCACCGGCAAGCCGATGACCTCCGCTGACGTGAAGTGGTCGTTGGAACGCAGCGAGGAAGTCGAAACCCTGGCGGGTATCGTCGAAGGCTGGGGAAAGCCGCAGGCGCCGACTCCGACGACGGTGGTCCTGACGACCAAGAAACCGACCCCGGAAATGCCCGCCCTCCTCTCCCGCTGGGGATTCGGTGTGGTGCCGCAGGACTGGGGAGGCGTCTCCGAAAAGCAGTTCGAAGAACATCCGATCGGGACCGGTCCGTTCGAATTCGCCAAATGGAAAAAGGGCGAATCGCTGACGCTGAAGAAGAACGTCCACTACTGGATGCCGCAGCGGCCGTACCTCGACGAGGTCGTGTACCACACGGTGCAGAACCCCGAGAGCCGCACGGCCCAGGTGCGTGGCGGTCAGCTCGACATGGCCGAGTCACCGCCCTTCCCGGAAGTCGAAGCGCTCGAACAAGACCCCCAGCTCGCCGTGGACTCCTCGGCGCTCGGGACCGAGTGGTACCTCATCCTGAACAATGAAGGCGCCCTCTTCAAGAACCCGAAGGTGCGCGAAGCGGTCAACTACGCGCTCGATCGTGAATCGATGGTCCAGCTGGCGCTCCACGGCAACGGCGAACCGATGAACTCGTACCTGACGCCATCGACCCCAAGCTACGACTCGAGCCTGGCGGCGCCGGAACACGACGCCGAAAAGGCGAAGAAACTGCTCGCGGAAGCAGTGCAGGAAGGAGCCAAGCCGACGTTCGCCATCTCCTCCATCGCCGAAAGCCCCTTCTGGACGCAGGCGGTGCAGATCGCCCAGGCGAACCTCGAAGAAGTTGGCTTCACGGTCGCGGTGAAGAAGGCCGATCTCAGCACCGTGATCGGTGAAATGGAAGAAGACGAATTCGATGCGGCGGCAATCATGAACTACGGCAAGTCGTCGCCGGCCGAATTGTTCTCCTTCTACAACGCCACCGCCGGCAGCTTCGCCAACGTGGACACGAAAGAGATGGAAAAGCTGCTCCCGGAAGCGCAGATGGAGACCGATGCGGCGAAGCGCGATGCCATCTACGCCCACATGCAGCGGATCATCAGCGAAGAACACGCATTGATCTCGGCGGCCTACTCGCCGTTCGTCTTCGCCCGGCAGAGCGACGTCGTCGGCACGTTCATCGGCAAGACGGGCGTCCTTTGGCTCGGTGAAGCCGGGTTCTCCGGCTAGGCCGGCACCGCCGGATCGAAAGGGAGATGAGATGACCACGATGCCGATGCCGGCGGCGCTGATCGCCGCCGCACGAGCCGAGCCGCACGCCCCGGCGTTGACCGTCGACGACGCGACGATGACCAGGGCCGAGTTGGTCGCCCTGGCCGTGGGTTACGCACGAGCCTTCGAGCGGCTGGGCGTCACCGCGGGCGACTTCGCCACCGTCCTGCTGCCGAACAGCCATGACTTCATCGCCGCGACGATCGGCGCGCAGATGCTCGCGGCGACGCCGCAGCCGCTGTCGAACCGGCTCGCCCCGGCCGAGCTCGAGGCGATCCTCGAGCTGACCGGCCCGGCGGCGGCCGTGATCGCCGATGATGATCTGCGCGGGTTTGGCGGGCTGGAGATCCCGGTCCTGCGACCCGCCGAGGTGGAGCGCGCCGAGCTTGGCGCCGAGGTGCCTACCGAGTACGCCGAGGCGACGTCGGCGGCGTGGAAGGCCCCGACCTCGGGAGGCAGCACGGGTCGCCCCAAGGTCATCGTGTCCGCCGCGCCGGCCACCGTCGATCCCGATGACGAGGGGCTCCGCCGGCTGACGCGACTGCCGACGGATCGCGCGATCGTCGTGCCGGGCCCGCTCTACCACAACGGCCCCTTCCTCTTTGCGATGTTCGGGCTGCTGCGGCGCAACCACGTGGTCCTTAGCACCCGCTTCGATCCGCGCCGGACCCTGGAGCAGATCGCGCGACATCGGGCCATCTACCTCTACGCGGTGCCGACGATGATGATGCGGATCTCGCGGCTCGGCGACGAGGCGCTCGGGGCGGTCGACCTCAGCAGTCTCGAGACCGTCATGCACACCGCGTCGGCCTGCCCGCACTGGCTGAAGGAAGACTGGATGGACCGATTCGGCGACGAGGCGGTCTACGAGATCTACGGGGGCACCGAGCAGATCGCCAACACCGTGATCAGCGGGGCCGAATGGCGCCGGCACCGGGGCTCCGTCGGCCGACCGGTGGCGGGCGAACTGCGGATCGTCGGCGACGACGGGACCGAGATGGCGCCCGGGGAGGTGGGCGAGCTCTTCATGCGGAGGGACCCCGACGCCACGCCTACCTATCGCTATCTCGGTGCCGAGTCGAAGCGGATCGAGGGTGGCTGGGAGTCGCTCGGCGACGTCGGCCGGCTGGACCAGGAGGGCTACCTCTATCTCGCCGACAAGCGCTCGGACCTGATCCTGCGGGGCGGCGCGAACATCTACCCGGCGGAGGTCGAGGTGGCGATCGAAGCGCATCCGGCCGTCCTCGAAGCCGTCGTGGTCGGGCTCCCCGACGAGGATCTGGGCCAGCGGGTGCACGGGATCGTCCGCTCGCAGGCCCCGCTCGAACACGAGGAGTTGAGCACCTTTCTCGCCGAGCGCCTCAGCCGCTACAAGATCCCGACGAGCTTCGACTTCGTCACCGAGCCGCTGCGGGACGACAGCGGCAAGGTGAGGCGATCCATGCTGCGCGAGGAGCGCTCCCTGCCGCCGATCGCCGCGGGCCTCTTCGTCGAGACCGCGGCCGGGCCGCGCCTGGTCGGCTCGCGCTGCCGCAGCTGCGGCACCGTCACCTTCCCCCGCCAGGCCTCCTGCGCCCGTTGCGCGGCGGCCGACCCCGAGGAGTATCTGCTCTCCCCGCGGGGGAACCTCTGGACCTGGACCGTGCAACGGTTCCGGCCGAAGTCACCGCCCTACACGGGGCCCGAGGAGTTCGAGCCCTATGGGGTCGGTTATGTCGAGCTGCCGGGCGAGTGCCGGGTCGAGGCGATCCTCACCACCGCCGACCCGGACGAGCTGCGGATCGGGATGGCGATGGAGCTGCGGCTGATCCCGGCCACCGGGCCCGACGACGCGGAGGCGCGCACGTTCGCCTTCGCCCCGGCCGACTGAACGACCCGAAGGAGCGAAGAGATGAGCGAAGACGTAGCGATCGTCGGGACCGGCCTGCACCCGTTCGGGCGCCACCCCGGCGTCAGCGGATTGGAGATGGCGGCGATCGCCGCCCGCGAGGCGTGCGCCGACGCGGGGGTGAGGTGGGAGGACATCGAATTCGCCGCGGGCGGGTCCGACGCGGCGGGCAACGCCGATACCTCGGTGTCGGTGCTCGGGCTGACCGGCCTGCCGTTCATCAACGTGAGCAACGGCTGCGCCACCGGCGGCTCGGCGCTGACCACCGCGCACGCGATGATCGTGGCCGAGTCGGCCGAGCTGGCCCTGGTCGTCGGCTTCGACAAGCATCCCCCCGGTGCGTTCAACCTCCTCCCCGAGGACTGGGGCATCGGCTCCTGGTACGGCGAGACCGGGCTGATGCTGACCACGCAGTTCTTCGCGCTGAAGATCCAGCGCTACATGGAGCTGCACGGGATCTCCGAGGCCACCCTGGCGAGGGTCGCCGCGAAGGCCTTCGCCAACGGCGCGCTGAACGAGAAGGCCTGGCGACGCCAGAGGCTCAGCGAGGAGGAGGTCGCCGGCTCGCGGATGATCTCGGACCCGCTCACCCAGTTCATGTTCTGCTCGCCCGGCGAGGGCGCGGCGGCACTGGTCCTGGCGAAGGGAAAGAAGGCCCGCTCGATGCCGGTGGATCCCGTCTACCTCCGCTCGGTCGCCTTCCGCACCCGCAGGTTCGGCTCCTTCGAGGTCCTCAGCCCCTCGATCCCGGTCGAGGACGGCGTGCCGCCCACCACCGAAGCGGCGCGGGCCGCCTTCGAGGAGGCCGGGATCGGACCGGAGGAGGTCGACGTCGCCCAGCTGCAGGACACCGAGTCGGGCGCCGAGATCATCCACATGGCCGAGACCGGCCTCTGCGAGCACGGCGAGCAGGAGCGCCTCGTCGCCGAAGGCGCCACCGAGCTCGACGGTCGCCTGCCGGTCAACACCGACGGCGGCTGCCTCGCCAACGGCGAGCCGATCGGCGCCTCCGGCCTGCGCCAGGTGGTCGAGATCGTCGAACAGCTGCGCGGCCGGGCCGGGGACCGCCAGGTCCAGAACGACCCGAAGGTCGGCTTCACCCACGTCTACGGCGCCCCCGGCGTCAGCGCCTGCACCGTCCTCTCGCGCTGAGCCGACGGCCGGGCCCTCGGGATATGACGGCTTTGCCGTCGTCGACGTACCGAGGGCTCCCGGTGGCAGGGGAAGCGGGCGCGTTGGCGTGGCGGCTGCTCAGGGCGCGCTTGGTGCCTGCAATCGGTCCCAGAGGTAGATGTAGGCGCCGCCGGCGCCGCGGTTCAGGTCGGTCGAGTCGAGCGTCCAGCCGGGCCCGACGCCGATGTTCGGAGTCTTCTCACCGTCGATCTGCACGCCCAGGGAGCGCACGACCTTGCCGGCGGACGCCGCCGCCCTCGGATCGTGGGTGTAGAGCAGCCAGAGGTAGGCGCCCCCGGCGCCCCGGTTCAGGTCGACGTTGGTCGACCGGTAATTGACGCCGTTCTTGGAGTAGTGATTGGAGCCCTTGCCGTCGGTGATCACCACGTCGGTGACGGCCTGGGAGGGATCGGTCGTGGTCGTGTAGCCGAGGTAGATGAAGGCCCCGCCCGCACCGCGGTTCAGGTCCCACGGCGCGGCGTACATGACGAAGTCGTTGCTGCCGATCTGCCTGCGCAGTTCGGCCTCCGCGGCGGTCGAGTTGTTGTTGTCGGCGACGTAGATGTCCCTCACGTAGGAGGTCGGTTCCTGCAGGGTCTTGAAGTAGGAGGAGTTTTCGCGCAGGATGGCGTCGAAGCGGTCCTTGATCGCCTGACGGCGGGCCGGGTCCGCGGCGAACTCCCAGATCGGCCAGGCCCAGGTGTCGAGCGCCGCGTTCGGGCTCGGCCCACCCACGAACGCCAGCGATCGCGGGTCGTCGGGGTTGATCGAGCCCTCCCAGTTCGCGAACGAGGCCCGGGCGGCGTCGATCGAGGTTACGTTGATGCTGTTGGTCCCGCCCGAGGACTTGATGGCGATCTCGCTGTTGGAGGTCAGCTTCGTCGCCTTCTGCTGTTCGGCGTAGCTCGCCGAGCCGCTGATCGTGCCGTAGGCGGCCTGGGCGGCGATGCTCATCGAACTGGCCGATTCCTGGGCGACGTTGTTGTAGCGGTAGTTCATGCTCAGTCGTCCACCGAAGCCGACGTTGTAGAGCAGGTGCGTCCCGTAGGTGTTGAACAACGTCTCCGGACTGACCCTCGGGTCATTGATGTCGTGCTGGAAATCCGGCGTCAGATACGGCATCAGGTTCGCGATCCGGGAGCCGCCCTCGATCCAGTACTGGCGCTTGCGTGACACGGCGTTGTTGGTGATGAAGGACGTCTCCGCCGAGGACTTCTGGGAGCTGCCGAAGCTGGTCGTCACCGACGCCTTGAACGCGCCGATCCCGCCGGAGACGCCCACGCTCGTCGACAACGACCTGGAATATTCCGTGATGTTCGACCCGACACTGATGCTCTGGTCGAAATCCGACAGCGGCTGCGTGCGGAGCAGCCCGGCCGCCTCCAGCCTGCCGATGTCGAGGATCGGCGTGGTCTTGATGTCGCCGCTGCTGAAGTAGGCGCTGTTGGCGACGTCGTAGCCGTAACCCGGCCCCCGCCAATTGGCGTCGGGGGCCTTGTTGACCGGGACGCTCTCGGCGCGCGCGGGCTGTACGCCGAGGAAAAGGCCGGCCGCGGCGGCGAGCAGGAGAAAAGCCAGGACAGGGACCGTGCGACACGTGGTGGGACGCATTCCAGGACTCCTTCGGTGGGCAGAGGTTCCACGCGGGTGATCGACCGGCGGCCCGCCAACTTGAGCGCAATGTTTGGCGGGCCGAGGCGCCCGGCCGGATCCCGCCGGCCCGGCTATCTCGCCCCCAGGATGCCCTTCCCACAGCCCTCGAGTCTGTAGCGAATCAAAATTCAGTTTTGTACTTGACAGGATGTGCATCCTGTTCTAGGTTGAAATTGAGGAGGGTAACTCGCGTCGCGGGACGCATCCACCGTTTTCGAAGCCGTATGGGATCTGCAAGGAGGAGAGGATGGGAAACGCAAAGGCCAACTCTGGCCGCACCGTAGGGAATTGGTCGAGGGCAGCTCTTGTCGGGTTGTCGGTCGTCGTCCTGGCGGTGGTCGTCGCGGCGTGCGGAAGTAGTAGCAGCGGTGGTACCGCGGGCTCTACGGGCGCGTCGACGGGCGGCTCGAAGACGGTGTCCGCGCCGGCCGGCGGGCCGAGCGGGAGCCTCGTCTACACGATCGCGATCGGGCCGGAAGGGCTGGATCCGGATCTGCAGGGGCTGGGCCCGCAGGGGATGATCAACTGCTCCCTGCTCTACGACAGCTTGACGTACCAGCAGCCGAACGGCACGGTCGAACCTCTGCTGGCGACCGAATGGAAGACCGGGGTCGGCAAGAAGGGCCCGTACGTCGACTTCAAGCTGCACGAAGGCCTGAAGTTCGAAGACGGGGCTCCGTTCGACGCCGAAACCGTGGTCAAGCGGATCGAACGGGCGAAAACGTTGCCCGGCTCGATGACGTTGCCGGAAGTCGCCAGTGTGACGGTGACCGAACTGGGGAAATACGAAGTGCGGATGTCCGGTCCGAACGCGCTTGCGCTGCCGGCCATCATGGCGGGCCCGGCCGGGATGATGATCTCGCAGAAGGCGATCGCCGAAGGTGTGCCGCTGGCGACGAAGCCGGAGGGGATCGGGATGTACAAGCTGGTGTCCTACAACAGCGGTCCCGTGATCAAATACACCGCGAACCCCAAGTACTGGGATCCGGAAGCGGTGAAGATCAAGGAAATCACCATCCAGGCGGTCACCGACGCCAACGCGCGCCTCAATCAGATGCGAACCAAATCGGTCGACTGGACGTACCTGGAACCGGTCCAGGATTCGACCGCCGGCAACCTCGGGTACAACGAAGTCCCCGCGCCGGTGCTCAGTTCCTACACCTACGCGCTGAACACCTCGATGAAGCCGCTGGACGACGTGCGGGTGCGTAAGGCGATGGCGATGGCGTTGGACCGCGAAGCGATGAACGAAGCGGTCCTCGCCGGGCAGTCGAAGCCGCTCTACCAGCTCTACCCCGAACTGTCACAGGCGTTCAACAAAGAAGTCCAGCCGATTCCCCACGACATCCCGGCGGCGAAGAAGTTGATCGAAGAAGCCGGTGCCACCGGGGCGGAAATCGAACTGTCCGTTCCGTCGCTCCCGACCAAGTTCGTGAGCCTGGCCGAGATCGCCCAGCAGGCTTGGGAAGAAATCGGACTGAAGGTGTCGGTGAAGTCGGCCCCGCTCCTGCAGGCCTACGAACGGTTCACCACCGGGAAGGCCGGGGTCGGCTTCGTCCTCGCCGGCTCGTTCGCCGATCCGCAGCAGGGCTACGAATTCTATCTCTCACCGAAATCACTGTTCAATCCCGGTCACTTCACCGATCCGAAGATCGCCAAGCTGGCCGAAGAAGGGGCGACCGAGACCGATGCGGCGAAACGCCTGCAGACCTACCGTGAGCTGTCGGCGCGGACCTCGGAAACCCTCTCGATCATTCCGGTCCTGTCCAGTGTCATCCACTACTGGGTGAAACCGGAAGTGCAGAATTTCGTCCCACCGATCACGCCGTCGGATCCTGACTGGCGGAGCGGCATCTTCGTCGCGTCGGAATAGCGCCACGGAGAGGCACTCCCCAGTGTTTCAGGTGATCCCTCCACCCCCAGCCCTCCGGGCGCCTCGGCGCCCGGAGGGGAACCTTCACTCCGACCCATGAGCACCGTCGGCGGACAGGCACCGGAGATCCTCCTGGAGGACACCTTCCTCACCGAGGAGATGGGACGGAGCGCCTGGCTCGGCGGACCGGTGGCGAGGCTGGCCGTGCGACTTGCGGCCGGCGTCGTGCTGTTGGTCGCGGTGAGCCTGCTCAGCTTCGTGCTCCTGTACAGCATCGGCAACCCGGCCCGCGCGGTCGGGGGCGAAGCCGCCACCAATGCCCAGATCGAAAAGATCACCGAACAGTTCGGTTTCGATCGGCCGGTGGTGGTGCAGTACTGGGACTGGTTGTCGCACGCCGTGCGGGGCGATTTCGGGACCACCTTCCAGTCCGGCCAGCGACCGGTCACGGAAGTCATCATGCAGCGGTTGCCGACCAGCCTTGCCCTCGCCGCCGGCGCGGTCCTGCTCTCGGTCATCGTCGCGGTCGCCTGCGGCTTCGTGATCGGTCGGTGGCCGGCGAGCGCCGCCGACCGCGGGATCACGGCACTCGCCAACCTGAGCGCCGCCATCCCGCCCTACTTCCTCGGATCTCTGCTGGCCCTGCTGTTCGCGGTCCAGTTGGGACTGTTCCCTCCCGCGGGCTACGTGCCGATCAGCGATGGGGTCCTCCGCTGGGCCTCCTTCATGGTCCTGCCCTGGATCACGCTGGCGATGGGCCTGGTCGGCCAGCAGGTGAGGACGTTGCGGGCCTCGCTGCTCAAGGAGCTCGATTCCGATTATGTGCGCACGGCGAGGATGAAGGGTGTGGGCGAGGGCACGATCCTGCGGCGCCACGTGGCGCGCAACGCGGTTCTGCCCTACCTGACGGTGCTCGGACTGCAGACGCCCCGGTTGATCACCAGCGCCCTCTTCGTCGAGGCGGTGTTCGCGGTCCCGGGAATCGGCAGCCTCCTGGTCGTCGCCGTCCAGGAACGCGATCTGCCCCTCGTCCAGGGCCTCGTCGTGATGGTCTCGGCCGCCGTCATCCTGGCGAACATCCTCGTCGACCTCAGCTACGAAGTCCTCAACCCACTGGCTCGCTCGAGCGAGGAGAAGGTGGCGTGAGCGCCGGGCGGGGCACCGCGTCGTTCGCCTCCCGGCTGCCGCTGCGGGCACCGCGGTCGCTCGCGTCCGGCGGCCTTCTTACCAAGTTGGCGGTCGGCTTCCTGGTGATCGTCTTCCTCATCGTCCTGGTGGCGCCCATCCTGCCCATCCAGGACCCCAACCACCAGAACCTCGGCAGCAGCCTCCAAGGCGCCTCGGCGGGGCACCCGCTGGGAACCGACCAGCTCGGGAGGGACTCTTTGGCGAGGCTGATCTGGGGAACCCGGACCACCATCCTGAGCTCGCTGCTGGCCGTGGTGATCGCGGTGGCCATCGGCCTGCCGACCGGCATCGTCGCCGCCTACCGGCGCGGGGTGGGGGACTTCGTCCTCGGTCGGATGGCGGACCTGCTCCTCGCCCTGCCGGGGCTCGTCCTGTTGCTGGCGGCCCAGGCCACGCTCGCCGGCGGGGTGTACCTGTCGATGGCGATCTTCGGGGTCCTGCTGGCGCCGCAGCTCTTCCGGGTCATCCGCTCGGCGACCCTGGCGACCGTGCGTGCACCGTACGTCCAGGCCGGGCGTCTCTCCGGAGCCAGTCACACGAGGATCGTCTGGCGCTACATCGTGCCCAACGTCGCCGAGCAGCTCGCCGTGCAGGTGAGCTTCCTGTTCGGCTTCGCGCTCCTCGTCGAAACCGGCCTGAGCTTCCTCGGCCTCGGGGTGCAGCCGCCCGATCCGAGCCTCGGCACGTTGGTGGCGGAAGGAACCACCCTGATGGGGAGCAACCCGATGACGCTGATCGTGCCGGGCACCCTGGTCACCCTCTTGATCGCCTCCACCAACCTGGTCGGTGACACGCTCGCCGAAAATCTGGTCCAGACTCCGGAGGCCTCATGAGCCTGCGGGTCCGCGACCTCGGCGTCGAGGTGCGTCATCGCGGTGTCTGGATCCCGGCCGTGACCGGGGTCAGCTTCGACGTCGAGCCGGGCCAGATGGTCGGGCTGGCGGGTGAGTCGGGATCGGGCAAGTCGCTGACCGGGCTGGCGATCATGGGCCTGCTGAACTCGACCGCGAGGCGTTCGTCCGGCTCGATCGAGCTGGACGGCGAGAGGCTTACCGCCGCCGCCGGCGGCGGCCGCCCGGCTGGTGCCGGCACCGGGTTGGCGATGGTCTTCCAGAACCCGATGACCAGCCTCAACCCGTCGCTGCCGATCGGCCGGCAGATCGCCGAGGCGGTGCAGCTGCACGAGCCCGGCGTCGGGGCGGGGCAGGCCGCCGACCGCGCCCGCGAGCTGTTGGGGCTGGTCGAGATCAGGGACGCCGCGCACGCGGCGGCGAAATACCCGCACGAGTTCTCCGGCGGGATGCAGCAGCGCGCGATGATCGCGATGGCGGTGGCCTGCGGGCCGAAGGTCCTGATCGCCGACGAGCCGACCACGGCGCTCGACGTCACCGTCCAGCGGAGCGTCATGGACCTGCTGGCGCGGCTCCAGCGGCAGCTGGGGCTGGCGGTGCTCCTGGTCAGCCACGACCTTGCCCTGATCGCCGAGCGCTGCGATCAGGTGCTGGTGATGTACGCGGGCGAGCTGGTCGAGGTCGGGCCGGCCGCCCGGGTCGTCGCCGAGCCCGAGCACCCCTACGTCGCCGGGCTGATCCGGGCGATGCCGGACCGGGCGCTGGAAAGCGGCGCGCTCGAGCCGCTCGAGGGTCGGGTCCCGCGGGTCGGCGAGTCGGCCCCGACCGAGTGCCGCTTCGCCGGTCGGTGCGAGTTCGCCGTCGACGCCTGTCGTCGCGGTCATCCGGTGATGTCGATCGTCGGCGAGCGGGCGCTGGTCCGTTGCGTGCGGGCGGGCAGCCTCGCGCTCGGGTCCCCGGCGCCCTCGGCGGAAGAGGCCCCGGTGCCCGACGCGTCGGGCGGCCCGCCGCCCGACGGCAACATCCTCGAGGCCGCGGGGCTGACCAGGCGCTTCGCGGCGCCGGTCGGCCGGGGCGCGAAGCGGATCGTCGTCGCCGTCAACGAGGTGAGCATCGCCGTCGGCGACGGTGAATCGCTCGGGCTGGTGGGGGAGTCGGGCTCGGGCAAGTCCACCCTGGGCAAGATGATCTGCGGGCTGACCAGGCCGGACTCCGGCCGCGTCTCCCTCCGGGGCCGTGACGTCCTTGCCGCGAAGGCGTCCTCGGACGAGCTCTGGCGCACGGTCCAGCTGGTCTTCCAGGATCCGTACTCCTCGCTCAACCCCCGGATGAAGGTCGGGCAGATCCTCGCCGAGCCGCTGAAGCTGTGGCTGGGTGTGTCGAGGAGGGAGGTCGACGGGCGCGTCGCCGAGCTTCTCGACAGCGTCGGCCTCGACCAGCGCTTCGCCGCGGCCTTCCCGGGGACGCTCTCCGGCGGCCAGCGCCAGCGGGTCTCGATCGCTCGCGCCCTCGCCGGGGATCCGCGGCTGATCGTCTTCGACGAGGCGGTCTCCTCGCTCGACGTCTCGGTCCAGGCCCAGATCCTCGCCCTGCTCAATCGACTGCGGGCCGAACGCGGCCTTTCCTACCTCTTCATCAGCCACGACATCGGGGTGGTCCGACTGGTCTGCGACCGGGTGGCGGTGATGCGCAACGGAGAGATCGTCGAGACCTGCGCGGCGGGCGACCTCGTGCCCGGTTCGACGCATCAGCCCTACACCGAGAGGCTGCTTTCGGCCGTTCCCCGGATGCCCGCGCGGGCGTGATCGGATGGAGGGAAAGTTGAAGGTCGAGCGGTTGGGTGACCGGGTCCATTACCTGCCCGGGTTCCCCTACGCGGCGATCGTGGTGACCGACGATGGCGTGGTGTCGTTCGACGGGCCGATGCTGCCCGGGCCGGGCAGGGCGTGGCGGCGGCACGTGGACGCCCAGGGCCCGCTGCGGGCGAGCTTCCTGCTGGAGCACCACATGGACCACGTGTTCGCGGCCTCCTACCTGGAGCCGCCGGTGCTGATCTCCACCGAGCGGACCGACGCGGACTTCTACGCCACCACGGAATCCGAGGAGGGGGCCCGCAAGCGCCTCCTGGCGCTCGATCCCGACAGCGCCGAGGAGATCGCCGGACTCCAGCTCCGCCGCCCCGACCTCACCTTCTCCGAGCGCCTGACCATGACCGTCGGGGGCTCCACCTTCGTCGCCTTCCACGCCCCGGGCCACACGCCGGGATCGATGGTCGTCCACGCGGTCGAGGACCGGGTCGCCTTCGTCGCCGACAACCTCAGCCCCGGACTGTCGCTGGCGTTCAGCATGGGCTCGGCCGACGTCGAAGGCTGGTTTCCCACCCTCGCGCTGCTCGAATCGCTCGATGTCGATTGGTTCCTCAGCGGCCACGGGGAGCCGTGTGGAAAGGAGGAGCTCGGCGCCCACCGCGAGCGGCTGCTGGAGACGATCGGCGTGGTGCGCGAGCTTCGTGATCGCGGGTTGTCACGGACCGCCGCGGAGGCGGAGATCGTCCGTATGCCGATCTGGGACGCGTGGGGGCGGAGCGCGCGGGTTCCCTACGCGCCGACCCCGTCGGGCGCCGCCCCGCCGGTCTCTCGCACGGCGGGCATCGCCAGGATCTACGAAAGCCTCGACCAACACACTCCAACCTCTACGAAAGGGCCCGATGTCGAAGCTGAGTGAGTACGCCGAGCGGTACGAGATCGCCGAGATCACCCGTGACGACGGTGTCCTGGAGGTCAGGTTCCACAGTAACGGTGGGCCGCTGCGGTTCGGTCGCGAGGTACACCGGGAATGGCCCGCCCTCTTTGCCGACATCAAGCGGGACCGGGACAACCGGATCGTGATCCTCACCGGCGCGGGCGACGCGCTGATCCCACCACGGCTGATGCTGCGCGACCGTAAGTACACCCCGGAGAGCTGGCGCGAGCTCTTCGAGGAGGGCCGTGACCTGATCTACGGGATCCTCGACATCCCGGTGCCGGTGATCGCCGCGGTCAACGGCCCGGTCCACATCCACTCCGAGGTGGCGCTGCTCAGCGACATCGTGGTGGCGGCCCACGACACCACCTTCCGTGATCTCTGCCACGTGCCCGAGCAGATGATCCCTGGCGACGGCATGCACGTCGTGATGCCGATGCTGATGGGTCGGCTGCGGGCCAGCTACTTCCTCCTCACCGGCCAGGTCATCGACGCGGGGGAGGCGAAGCAGATCGGCCTCGTCAACGAGGTCCTGCCGCGCGAGCAGGTGCTCGACCGGGCCCGGGAGCTGGCCCACAAGCTGCTCGCCCAGCCCGCCGCGAACCTTCGCTACACGAGGATGATCCTCACCCACGAAGTCCGGGCGCGCATGCACGGCCTGCTCGAGCTGGGGATGGCGGTCGAGGGGCTCGCCGCCCTGGACTCGAGGTGGGACGACTGGGAGCTCCCGATCGAGGGCGACTGGCCGGGGTTCAAGGACCAGGCGCCGGGCTGAGCCGGCCTGGCCTCAGCCGTGTTGGCCCGCGGTCCAGCCGCTCGGTGACAGGTGCTCCGTGCCGAACTGCATCGGTACGTCCTCGAGCGGTGGCGCCAGCGTGTCGTTCCAGCGGTTGAGGAAGCCGAAGAACGAGATGACCGCGACGATCTCGAGGATCTGGTCGTCGTCGAAGTGGCGGTGGAGTTCCTCGAAGTTCTCGGCGGTGACCGCATTGGGGGTCACCCCGGCGGCGATCGCGAGGCGCAGCGCGACGCGCTCGGACTCGTCGAATTCGTCGCTCGCCTCGAAGTCCCAGACGTTTTCGATCTTCGCCACCGGCACGCCGTGGTTCGCCCCGTGGGCGAGGGTGTGGGCCTGGCAGTAGCGGCAGCCCGCCGACCGACTTGCCATCCCGGCGACCAGCCATTTCAGCTCGACCGGGACGCGGCCGGGGCGATGGAGGACCAGCTCGCCGAGGTCGACGAGGGCGGTCGAGAGCTCGGCATCACGGGCCATGATCCGCAGGGCGTTGGGGAAGAAGCCGCCGTAGACGCCGGCCAACGGATCGAACAGGTCGGCGTGGCCGGCGAACACTTCGCGAGCCTCCAACTCGTCCAGGGGCTCGACCAGGAAAGCGGGACCTTCGGCGGGAGCGTTCATGATTGCAGTCTAGAACAAAGTCTATGTATGTCAATTACATATTCTGGTATTGTCACTTACCATGGAGAGCAGGCTCGACGTCGGGGGCGGGGAGATCGTCTACGAGACGATCGGTGACGGCGATGTGGTGATTCTCACTCCGGGCGGGCGGCACGGCCGTGATGTCCCCGGGCTCCGTGAGCTCGCGGGCGGCCTCGCCGAGCGTGGGCTGATGGCGGTCATCTGGGACCGCCGTAACTGCGGCGCCGCCGACGTCGGGTTCGAAGGACGTTCGGAGTCGCATATGTGGGCCGAGGACCTGGCTGCGCTGGCGGTCGCGCTCGACCGCGGCCCGGTGCTCCTCGCCGGCGGCTCGGCCGGCTCCCGGATCTCCCTGCTGACCGCGGTCCTCCGTCCCGAGCTCACCAGAGGCTTGGCGCTCTGGTGGGTCACCGGCGGTCTCTACGGGCACTTCGGGCTCGCCGCGCACTTCTCGCTGCCGATGATCAAGGCGGTGAGCGACGGCGGCATGGAGGCGGTGGCCGACCTGCCGGAATGGGCCGCCTCGCAGCAGGCCAACCCCGGCAACCGCGACCGGATCCTCACCGCCGACCCCGAGCAGTTCCGCGCGACCGCGATCCGCTGGCTCGAAGCCTTCGTGCCCGACTCGCGGAACCTGCTCCCCGGCGTCCCGACCGACTCGCTGCGGGGGATCGAGGCGCCGGCTCTGATCTTCCGCAGCGAAGAGTCGGACCCGATGCATCCGGCGGCGACCACCGACGCGCTCGACCGGGTCCTGGCCGACTCGGAGCTCGTCGCGCCGCCCTGGTCGCCGCGCGAATGGCCCGCGATCGACGCGGCGATGCATCAGGGCAGCTTCGCCTGCTGGGAGCGGCTGGCGGCGCCGATCGCGGACTGGGCGGCGGCTCGCCGCGGAGACGGTCGTCTGTCCGTTACAGAATGACCAGTATGTCTGTCAAGGCGCCGTCGCGTGGTACGTTCCGTGCCGGTTTGGACACGGCGAAGTACATCAAAGGGTCGACGGCCTCGGAGATCGCCGCCAGCATCGAGAGCGCGATCACCTCGGACGCCCTGAAGGCCGAAAGTCGACTGCCCACGGTGCGGGCGCTGGCCGAGTCGTTGGGGGTCAGCCACTCGACCGTCGCGTCCGCCTACCGCACCCTGCAACTGCGCAACCTGATCTCCTCGCAGGGCCGCTCCGGCACCCTGGTGAACCCCCGCCCGCAGTTCGGCCCGCGGCCCGGGCTCGCCCTGCCGAGCGGCGTCCGGGACCTCGCCAGTGGCAATCCGAGCCCGGAGCTCCTGCCGCCGCTCGGGCGCTACCTGCCGGTCGAGGACGCACCCCCACGCCTCTACGGAGAGAAGCGGAACCTCGAGGCCCTGCTCGAGATCGGACGGGAGTGGTTCGGCGCGGGCGGGGTCGACGCCGAGGCGATGGCGGTGACGAACGGCGCGCTCGACGCCGTCGAGCGGCTGCTCGCCGCCACCTCCGCGGGCGATCGGGTGATCGTCGAGGACCCCGGCTTCTGGATCGTGCGCGACCTGCTCACCGCGCACGGCCGGCTGATCGAGCCGGTTCCGATCGACCAGGAGGGGTTTCGGCCCGAGGCGCTCGAGCGCGCCCTCGGCGACCCGGTCGCGGCGATCGTCTACAGCCCGGTCGCGCAGAATCCCACCGGGGCGGTCCTGACCGAGCGGCGGGCGACCGAGCTGCGCTCGATCCTGGCCGGTAGCCCCGACGCCTTCCTGATCGAGAACGACCACGCGAACCTGGTCGCCGGTGCCACGGCCGGCTCGCTGATCGAGCCCAACCGCAAACGGTGGGCGGTGGTCCGCACGGTGTCGAAGGCGCTCGGTCCCGACCTGCGGCTGGCCCTCGTGGCCGGCGACCGGCACACGATCGACACACTCGAGTCCCGCCAGCAGCTGGGTACCGCGTGGGTGAGTCACATCATGCAGCAGACGGTGGCGCGGATGCTCGCCGACGTGAAGGTCCGCAAGGGCTTCGGGGAGGCCGCCGCCATCTACGACGAGCGACGCCAGGCGCTGATCGCGGCGCTGGCCGCCGGCGGGGTTCCCGCCTACGGGAGCGCCGGGATGAACGTCTGGGTCCCGGTCGCCGAAGAGTCCTCGCTCGTCAGCCAGATGATCGAACGGGGCTGGGGGATCTGTCCCGGGGAGCGGTTCCGCGTCCGCAGCGAGGCGGCGGTGCGGATCACGATCTCGACCCTCGAGCCGGACGACGCTCGGAAGCTTGCACAGGACATGGCCGAAGTGATGCGTGGCGCTGACTCCAGCGCCCGCTCGGCCTAGTACACGAACCAGCGAGACGAGGAGAGTCCGGGATGCCTGACCTGATCGAAGCCGGCGGCCAACGCATGGTGGCCTACGACCTGAGTGCGACGCTGACCAACGAGACCAGCTCGTTCGAGGCCAATCCTCACCACATCGAGTACACGACGAACGAGGACATGGAGGGCATCTGCGGCGACATCTTCGAAGGCCTGACCGTCGACTACTTCCCCGACGGCAAGCTCTTCAACATCGAGACGGTGACGCTCTCGACCCACGCCGGTACCCACGTCGACGCACCACACCATTACGGGCCGGCGCGCGCCGGGGTGGCGCAGACGATCGACGAGGTGTCGCTGCGCTGGTACTTCGGTGACGGGGTGCGACTCGACTTCACCCACAAGGAGCCCGGGTCCGGCATCACCAAGGACGACGTCCTCCGGGCTCTCGACGCGGCCGGGCACGAGCTGAAGCCCTACGACATCGTCCTCGCCTGGACCGGGACCAGCGCCCACTACGGCGAGCCCGGGTACGAGCGGATCCATCCCGGCCTGCGTCGCGAGGCGACCGAGTTCCTGATCGACCAGGGCGTGCGCCTGATCGGCATCGACGCCTGGGGCCTCGACCGGCCGAACCACATCATGATCGAGGAGGCGCGGGCCGGCGATCGCGACCAGCTCCTGGAGAGCCACGTCCTCGGTCGCGAGAAGGCGTACTCCCAGATCGAGAAGCTGGCCAACCTCGACCAGCTGCCGGTCTCCACCGGCTTCACCGTTGCCGCGTTCCCGATCAAGCTCGAGCGGGCCAGCGGTGCCTGGGCGCGGGTGGTGGCTTTCGTGCCCGAGGCCGGCTAGCCCGGGCGTCGGGGCACCGACATGCGCTGGGTCAGCTTCGCCACCGCGGCCGATCCCCAGGTCGAGCGGGTGGGCGTCGCGATCGAGGAGGAGATCGTCGCCCTGCCGGCGGGCACGACGCTGCTCGGCCTGCTGCGGGCCGAAGGCGATCTCCGGGCCGCCGGGGAGGCGGCCCTGGCGGCCCGCCACGAGGTACAGGAGCCGGCTGCCGTCCGGCTCCTGCCGCCGATCCCGGAGCCGCCCAGCGTGCGGGACTTCATGGCGTTCGAGCAGCACGTCGCGAGCGCCGCTCGCCACTACGGGCGCGAGGTGGCCGAGGCCTGGTACCGGATGCCGGTCTTCTACTTCTCCAACCCGGCGTCGATGTTCGGCGCGCGCGATCCGGTCGGCATCCCCGCCGACTCCGAGCGCTTCGACTTCGAGCTCGAGGTCGGTTGTGTGATCGGGCGCGAAGGTCGCGACGTGGCGGCGGCGGACGCGATGGATCACGTCGCCGGCTTCACCATCTTCTGCGACTGGAGCGCCCGTGATCTGCAGCTGGACGAGATGACGGTCGGCCTCGGGCCGGCCAAGGGGAAGGACAGCGCGACGACGCTCGGGCCCTTCATGGTGTCGCCGGAGGAGCTCGAGGACGTCCAGAGCCCGAAGGGCTACGACCTCCGCATGAGCGCGTTCCTGAACGGCCGCGAACTGGGCTCGGACCGCTGGAGCAACGTGCACTTCTCCTTCCCGGAGATGATCGAGCGGGCCTCGCGGGGCACGCGGCTGCGCCCCGGCGACATCCTCGGCTCGGGCACCTGCGGGTACGGCTGCCTCTCCGAGCTCCGGCGCAGCGACGACCAGCTCGGCTGGCTCGCTCCCGGCGACGTGGTGAGGCTGGAGATCGAGCGGCTGGGGAGCGTGGAAAGCCGCATCACCAGCGGCTAAAAACATATTTCCAACTATGTACGGTCCAAACCAGCACATTTGTGCTAGGTTTATCCGGGATGAACGCGGTCGACCACGCACCGGCACCGACGTCGCTTGCGCGACTTCTGGCTCCACAGTCGATCGCGGTGGTCGGTGCCTCGGCCTCGGGCCGGGGCTTCGGCGCGCGGGTCGTCCAGAACCTGCGCGACCAGCGCTTCGGCGGCGACGTCTACGTGATCAACCCCAACGCCGCCGGCACGGAGATGCACGGCTTCCCGGTCTACCCGGATCTCGCCGGCGTCCCCGGCAGCATCGACGCGGCGGTCCTCGCGGTCGCCTCGACGGCCATCCCCCAGGTCCTCGAGGCCTGCGGCGAGAAGGGCGTCCGCCTCGCCGTCGTGATCAGCGCCGGCTTCGCCGAGCTCGGTGAGGTCGACCGCGAAGCGACCCTGAGCGAGCTGGTCGAGGACGGTGACCTGCGCATTCTCGGGCCCAACTGCCTCGGCTTCATCAACGTGTCCGAGTCGGTCGCCGCCACCGCGTCCGGCGCGGTCGGCGCCGCCGAGTTGATCGATGGCGGTGTCTCCTTCGTCACCCAGAGCGGCGGGGTCGGGATCACGTCGGTGTTCGCCCGGGCGCTCGAGCACGGCGTCGGCTTCCGCCGGGTCGTCTCCACCGGCAACGAGGCCGACCTGGGCGCCGCCGAGCTGATCGAGGCGATGATCGAGGACCCGGAGACCAAGGTCGTCGCCGCGTTCCTCGAGCAGCTGCGCGAACCGGCCCGGTTCAGCGCGGCGGCGAAGAAGGCCGCGGTGGCGCAGGTGCCGCTGGTCGCGCTGAAGGTCGGCCGGACCGGAGCGGGGGCCCGCGCCGCCGCGACCCACACCGCGGCGTTGGTCGGGTCCGATCGCGTTGTCGACGCGATCTTCCGCACCCACGGCGTGATCCGCGTCGACGACATCGACGAGCTGTGGCGGGTGGCGGGTTTCCTCGCGCAGTCGCCGCTGCCGCGCGGCAACCGGGTCGGGGTGCTGGGGACCTCGGGCGGGATGAACGGCGTGCTCGCCGATCAGCTGAGCCTGCACGGCCTGGAGCTGCCGGACCTCGCGGCGGAGACCGAGGCGCGGCTCCGCGAGCTGCTCCCCGCTTACGCCGGGATCGGCAACCCGCTCGACATCACCGGCGCCGCGCTCGGCCTCGAGGGCGAGGCGCGGCTCTACGCCGACCTGCTGGAAGCGATGAACGCCGACCCGAGCGTCGATCTGATCGTCGCGATGATGTGGGGCGGGCCGACCTTGCGCGACGACCTGGAGGTCCTCACGGCCGCGGTCGAGGGCTTCGAGAAGCCGGTCGCGGTCGTCTGCCCCGGGGTCGAGGAGGGCGTCCGGGCCCTCGCCGCGCTGGAGCGCAGCCCGATCGGGCTCTTCACCTCGCCCAGCGAGTGCGCCGCGGTGCTGGGCCACGCGGTCCGCTACCGCGCCTTCCTCGACCGGATCGACGAGGCGGCCGACGAGGACGCCGGCGACGGCATCGCGGATACCCCCGCGGCCCCGTCCACGGTGAGCCGCGACCCATGGGAGATGCTCGCCGCGTACGGGATCTCCGGCGCGCCGAGCGCGACCGTCGGCGACGCTCCCGAAGCGGTGGAGGCGGCCGGGTCGCTCGGCTACCCGGTCGCGATCAAGCTCGACGACCCCGAGGTCATGCACAAGACCGAGGTCGGCGGGGTCCACCTCGATCTTCGCGGGCCCGCCGAGGTCACCGCGGCGGTCGAGTCGCTGCGCCGCGGGTTCCCCGACTCGCCCCTGGTCGTCCAGTCGATGGTCAGCGGCATCGAGGTCCTGATCGGGGTCCAGCACGATCCCCAGTTCGGGCCCGTGATCGCGGTCGGGGCGGGCGGCACGCTGGTCGAGCTCCTGTCCGACACGGTGCTCGCGCTGCCGCCGCTGAGCGAGCGCGACGTCATCGGCATGCTCGGCGAGCTGCGCCTGAAGCAACTTCTCGACGGCGTCCGGGGGGCAGGTCCTGCCGACGTGGGTGCCCTCGCGCGGGCGGTCAGCAACGTCGCGCGGCTGGCGCTCGACCTGGGCGACGAACTCGAGTCCCTTGACATAAACCCGATCGTCGTCCTGCCCCAAGGGGAGGGCACGGCGGTCCTGGACGTGGCGGTGGAGTGGCGATGAACCTGAAGACGGTGGAGTGGTGATGAACCTGAAGGACGAGGTCGCGATCGTCGGCATCGGGCAGACCGAGTTCAGCCGGGGATCCGGTCGCACCGAACTCGATCTCGCCTGCGAGGCGATCTCGGCAGCGATCGAGGATGCCGGGCTCGACGTCGGTGAAATCGACGGGCTGACCAAATACGAAATGGACGGCACCCTGGAGATCTCGCTGGTCAGTGCCCTGGGCATCCCCAACCTGAGGTACTTCGGGCAGGTCGGTTATGGAGGCAGCGGGCAGTCCTCGGTCGTGCAGATGGCCGCGATGGGCGTGGCCACGGGCCAGTGCGACGTCGCCGTCTGTTATCGCGCGATGAACGGTCGCTCCGGCCTGCGCCTGGGGCTCTCGCGGGCCGGTGAACGCGCGGTCGGGGCCTTCGCCTACACCGATCCGTTCGGCATGGTCTCGATGGCCCAACGGCTCGGCATGTTCGCCCGCCGCCACATGATCGAGTACGGGTCGACCGAGGAGCAGTTCGGGCACGCCGCCGTCACCCTGCGCGACCACGCCCAGCACAACCCGAAAGCGATCATGTACGGGCGGCCGATCACGCTCGAGGACCACCAGGAAAGCCGGATGATCGCCGACCCGCTGCGCCTCCTCGATTGCTGCCTGGAGTCCGACGGGGCGGTGGCGCTGGTGTTGACCCGGGCCGACCGGGCGAAGACCCTGCGCCGCAAGCCGGTGTACATCATGTCCACCGCGCAGGCCACCGGGCCGCACGCGGACGGGATCGTCTTCCGCCCCTCCTTGGCCGTCGCCGAGTCCCCGCTCGCCGCCCGCGACCTCTACGCCCGCGCCGGCGTCGGGCCGGGGGACGTCGACGTGGCGATGCTCTACGACCACTTCACGCCGTTCATCCTGATCGGCCTGGAATCGTTCGGGTTCTGCGGGCCGGGTGAGGCGGGGCCGTTCGTGGAAGAGGGCAACATCCGCTGGCCGCACGGCCCCCTGCCGGTCAACACGCACGGCGGCAGCCACTCCGAGGCCTACGTCCACGGCCTCACGCACGTCGCCGAGGCAGTCCGCCAGCTCCGTGGCACCTCCACGGCGCAGGTTGACGATGCCGAGATCGCGTTGGTCGGCAGCTCGGTGAATCAGGTATCCAGCGCGCTCATTCTGAGGAGATGAGGATGACTACCTTGGGCAAAGAGTTCGGCCTGCCGTTGCCGCTGATCGACGTCGGCAACCAGTCCTTCTGGCAAGGCACCGCGGCGGGCGAGTTGCGCCTGCAGGCGTGTGAGCAGTGTGGTGAGTTCAGGTATCCGCCCGCGCCCGCGTGCTGGAACTGTCACGCGATGGGGGGAACCTGGACCGCGGTCAGCGGTAAGGGTTTCGTCTACTCCTGGGTGATCGCCCACCACGCGGCCCACCCCGGGGCGGCCGACCTGGTGCCGTACAACATCGTCATCGTCGAGCTCGAGGAGGGGCCGCGGCTGGTCAGCAACCTCGTCGACTGCCCGAACGAGGAGATCGAGGCCGGCCTTCCGGTCGAGGCCCTCTTCGAGGAGGTCAGCGACGACGTCACCCTGCCGCGGTTCCGCCGGTCGGGACGATGAGCGTCGAAGCCACGCCCCGCGCCTCGGCGAACGCGACGCACGAGGACCACGCGGGGCGCGAGGCGGGGCTGCAGTTCTTCGACCTCTCCCACCCCTGGGGCCACGACGCGCCGCTCTGGCCCTACTTCCCCGACGTCAAGATCGAGCGCTTCCATTATCACGCGAAGTCGGGGGTGCTCTCGCAGCAGATCACGACGTTCATGCACTGCACCACGCACACCGACGCGCCCGCGCACGTGATCGAGGGGACCCGCTTCATCGACGAGGTGCCGCTGGCCTCCTACTTCGGCACGGGCGTCGTCGTCTCGATCCCGAAGGCGAAATGGGAGGTGATCACGGCCGCCGACCTGGAGAGCGCGACGCCGGCGATCCGCCCCGGTGACATCGTCATCGTCAACACCGGTTGGCACCACCACTGGGGGGACTCGAGGAAGTACTTCGTCGACTCGCCGGGGACCTACGACGAGGCGGGCGCCTGGCTCGCCGAGAAGGGCGTCAAGGGCTTCGGGATCGATTGCCAGGCGCTCGACCACCCGCTCGGCACGGCGATCGGCCCGCAGCCGAACGGTCCCCTGATCCCGACCGTGCTCGATGAGTACCGCGAGCACACCGGCCGCGAGGCGGCCGATGATTTCCCGCTCTGGGAGCCCTGCCACCGCCACCTGCTCGGCAACGGGATCGTCGGCTTCGAGAACGTCGGCGGTGAGCTCGACGCGGTGACCGGCAAGCGGGTGACCTTCGCCGCCTTCCCCTGGCGCTGGACCAAGGGCGATGGCTGCATCGTGCGCCTGGTCGCGATCGTCGACCCGACCGGCGAGTACAGGATCGAGACGGGCACGGCCTCCTGATGGGGGAGGTCGTCGGATGAGGGCCGTCGCCGGCGTCGATCCGGCGGGGCTCTTCGACCTCGGTGGGCGCTCGGCGCTGGTCACCGGGGCGACCGGGGCGCTCGGCACCGCTGCCGCCCGCGGCCTTGCCGCCGCCGGGGCGAAGCTGACCCTCGCCGGCGGCAACGCCGAGCGGCTCGAGGCTGTGGGCACCGAGCTGCGCGCCGCCGGCGCCGCCGTCGAGCTGGTCGCCCGCCGCCCCGACTCGCTTGCCGACGCGGAGAAGATGGTCGCCGCCGCGACCGCCGCCCACGGCGTCCCGGAGCTGATCGTCACCGCCGCCGGCGTCAACAAGCCGGCGCCGATCGAGGACCAATCGGTCGCCGACTGGGAGGACGTGATGGACGCCAACGTGCGCGGCAGCTGGCTCGTCTGCAAGGCGGCGGCGCCGGGACTGATCGAGCGCGGCGGCGGCAAGGTCGTGCTGGTCTCCTCGACCCGGGGCCGGCTCGGCCACCCGGCCGGCTACTCCGCCTACTGCGCCTCCAAGGCGGCGGTCGACGGCCTCTGCCGGACGCTCGCCTGCGAGTGGGGCAGGCACGGGATCAACGTCAACGCGATCGGCCCGACCGTCTTCCGCTCCGACCTCACCGCCTGGATGTACGCCGACGAGGACCCGGGGAAGGGAGTGCGGGAAGGGATGCTGACGCGGATTCCCCTCGGCCGGCTCGGCGAGCCCGAGGACTTCGTCGGCGCCCTGCTCTTCCTGCTGGCGCCTGCCTCGGACTTCTGCACCGGGCAGGTGCTCTACGTCGACGGCGGCTACACCGCCGGATAGTGGCTCCGATGGTCGAGCGCATCGGCGTGATCGGCGCGGGGCTGATGGGCCACGGGATCGCCCAGGTTTTCGCCGGCGCGGGGGCGCGGGTGCGGGTCTTCGACCCCTCGCCGGAGGCGCTCCGGTCGCTGCGCCCGCGGGTCGAGTCGAACCTCAATGTCCTCGGCCTGCCGACCGACGCGGTGGAGAACATCGAGCCGGTCAGCTCGGTCGCCGCGGCGGCGGGCGGGGCGGAGTTGGTGGTCGAGGCGGCGCCGGAGGACGTCGGATGCAAGCGCGCTGTCTTTGCCGAGCTGGCCGAGGTCGCCGAGGTCGACGCGATCCTGGCCACCAACACCTCGGTGATCTCGATCGGCGAGGTCGCTGCGGGCCAGGCCGCTGTCGACCGGATCGTCGGCACCCACTGGTGGAACCCCCCTTACCTGGTGCCGCTGGTCGAAGTGATCGAGCATCCGGAGGTCGATCCCGCGGTGGTGGAGCGGACCCTCGCGATCCTGGGCGCGGTCGGCAAGACCGCCATCCACGTCCGCCGCGATATCCCCGGCTTCGTCGGCAACCGCCTCCAGCACGCGATGTGGCGCGAGGCGCTGGCGCTGGTCGACGCCGGTGTGTGCGAGCCGCAGGAGATCGACACCGTCGTCCGCAGCGGCTTCGGCGCCCGCCTCGGGGCGGTCGGCCCGATCGAGAACGCCGACCTCGTCGGCCTCGACCTGACGGAGGCGATCCACGCCTACCTGCTCCCACACCTCGATTCCTCGACCGAGCCGGCGGCGGGCCTGCGTGAGCGCGTCGGCCGTGGTGAGCTCGGCGCCAGGAGCGGCCGTGGCTACCTCGACTGGGAGGCGGGCGACGCCGACGCCGTCCGCGATCGGATGGTGGTGCAGCTGCGCGGGGTGGAGGCGGCGCGGCGATGAGCGGGGCGATCATCACCGCCGCCCTCACCGGCCCGATCGCCACCAAGGCCGACAACCCGGCGCTGCCGACCTCGCCGGAGGAGATCGCCGCGGCGGCGCGCGGGGCGTGGGAGGCGGGCGCCGCGATCGTCCATGTCCACCTCCGCGACGGCGACGGCAACCCGACCGCCGACCTCGCCGTCGCCCACCGCGTCGTCGGGCTGATCAACGAGCGCTCCGACGCCCTGGTCCAGCTGTCCACCGGGGTCGGGCTCATGGTGCCGTTCGAGGAGCGCGAGGCGCTGGTCGAGGCGCGCCCGGAGATGGCGACGCTGAACCCGTGCACGATGAGCTTCGCCGCCGGCGAGTTCCGCAACCCTCCCGACGGGGTGCGGCGGCTGGCCGCGCGGATGCTCGAGCTGGGCGTGAAGCCGGAGCTGGAGGTCTACGACACCGGCCACCTGGACGTCGCACTCGCCCTCCACGCCGAAGGCTTGCTCGCCGAGCCGCTTCAGTTCTCGATCGTCCTCGGGGTGCGCGGCGGCGCCGCGGCCACGCCCGCGAACCTCGTGGCGATGGTCGACCGGCTGCCCGCGGGCTGCGCCTGGCAGGTGATCGGGATCGGCCGCGGCAACCTGGCGATGACGGCAATCGGCCTGGCGATGGGCGGCAACGCCCGCACCGGGATGGAGGACACCCTGCTTCTTCGCCGTGGCGTTCCGGCCGAGTCGAATGCGCAGCTGGTCGACCGGCTCGTCGGCGTCGCCCGTGCGCTCGAACGTGAGCCGCTCGGAGTCGCGGAGGCTCGCGAGCAACTCGGGCTCGGCGACACCTGAGCTTGGCAGGCGCCGCCCACGGCGCGCTCGAACCATGGCGCCAGGGTGCGGGCGAACGCCGCCGTCAGGTGGCCCGGGTCGCGGTAGACGAGGACGTTGTCGATCACCGCGCGGCACAGGCCGCCCGGGCAGACCTTCGGGGTGGGGTCGATCAGGGCGGCGCCGGTCTGCTTCGCGGCCCGGACGTCGAAGTTGCGCCGCCAGGCGTCGCGCGGGGCGAAGTCGCACGCGCCGCGGTCTTGCAGATTGGCGAGCACGCATGCGGGCGGGTCGAAGGGCGCCTTGGGGATGTCGCGGATCACCACGACGCGCGCGCCTGCCCGCTGCAGCCTTCGCAGCGTCGCGACGTAGCCCGCCTGGAGCGCTTCCGCGTCGGCCCTGCCGGCGAGCTCTTCGCCGGGTCGTCCGTAGGCGGTGTAGTCGGCCTTGCCGCCCACCAGGACGAGCGGCCGGCCGGGGTCTGCCTCGATTCGGCGCAGCTCTTCGTGGCGCCAGGCGTCGCAGGCCAGGTACGCGCCGCCGGCGAGTTCGTTGAAGACGGTCACCGCGGCGGGCGGACATTCGCGCTTCGTCAGCACCACCAGGCGGAGGCGGTCGCGGCGGGCGAGGACCTGGAGCGCCGGGAAGAACTGGAGCGCGTGTGAGTCGCCGAAGAGGAATAGCCGGCGCCGCGCCCGGCGATCGCCGTAGAGGCAGGGGCCCGAGCGGGTCAGTTCGATCCCGATCATGCAGCCCTGGAGCTGCGGCAGGGGGACGTCGGCTTCCGCCGCGGCAGGGTTCGGGCGGAGGGCGGCGGCGTCTTCCGGCGGTGGGGATTTCGCGGTCGCGGTCGCCGCGACGGTGAGGGCGATGCCGAGGGCGAGGAGGGCGATGCTGAGACGGGGCCGTCTCATGTTGTGAAGGTACTCTCGGACTGTCGATCCGAGGGGCCTTTTTCCACGGCCGACCGTTTCCCGGGGTCGGTTGCGGGTAGCAGTACAAATCCGTTCGCAACGGGGGAGGCTTGAGATGAGGAAGCTTTGGGTTTCGTTGGCGGCGGTCGTCGTCGCGGTGGGCCTCGTGGCGTTCGCGGCTCCGGCCGCGGGTGCGGCGGAAGCGCTGGTCAACACCGGCAGCCCGCCCTCGCCTTTCCCGCAGAACAAGCAGAACGAGCCGTCGGTCGCGGTGGATCCGATGCACCCGGAAGTGATGGTGGCCGGGTCCAACGACGAGATCGACGAGCCGGCGTGCGAAGGCGGTGAATGCCCGTTCGTGCAGGGCGTCGGCAACTCCGGCGTCTACTTCTCCTTCGACGGTGGGAGCACCTGGACGCAGCCCACCTATACCGGTTACAGCGACCGCACCGGGACGCCTGGGGCGGGCCCGATCGGGACGCTCCCGCATTACGACACCAACGGCCTGGTCTCGGACGGCGACCCGGCTCTCGCCTACGGGCCGGCCCCGAGCGGCAACGGCTTCTCCTGGGCGGCCGGCTCCCGCCTCTACTACGCGAACCTGACCTCGAACTTCGCCACCAGACGCAACGAATACACGTTCAAGGGCTTCGAGGCGATCGCCGTCTCACACACCGACAATGCCGCCGCCGCCGCGGCAGGCAACGCCTCGGCCTGGAGTGATCCGGCGATCGTCACCTCGCAGAACCAGACCTCGGCGACCTTCTCCGACAAGCCGGCCTTCACCGCCGACGACGCCGAAACGAGTCCCTACTTCGGCAATGCCTATGTGTGTTACAGCCGCTTCCAGGGCGAAGGTCCGGGAGTGACGATCTCCTTCAGCCGCTCCCGCGACGGCGGCGAAACCTGGTCGGCGCCGATCAAGTTGAGCCGGCACAACGATCCCCGCAAGCCACCCGACCGCCAGGGTTGCGCGGTGAAGACCGACAGCGAAGGCAACGTCTACGTCGTCTGGGAGGACGTGATCAAGAACCGCAGCGTCTTCGAGATGGCCCGCTCGTCCGACGGGGGCGCGACGTTCGCGAAACCGACCGTGGTGGCCAACGTCACCGACGTCGGCATCTTCGACGGCGTGCGCTCGATCTCGTTCGACGGGATCGCGGGCGCCCGGACCAGCTCGTTCCCCGGCCTCAGCATCGCCAACGGCGCCCCCAGCGGCATCGGCGCGCCGAACACGATCGCGCTCGGCTGGTCCGACGGCTCCGAAGGGCTGAACCACGAGCACGCCCTGGTGCAGCTCTCCGGCAACCGCGGCGTCACCTGGTCGGCGCCGACCGCCGTCGAGGAACCCGGGGATCGTCCCGACTTCGCCTTCATCGGCATCTCGCCCGACGGCACCGACCTCTACACCGTCTACGACGCCTTCGTCGATCCCTTCCGTGAAGACACGACCTCGACCCGGCGCTTCCAGGGCGTGGTCAGGCACACGGACGTGAGCGGGACGACCCTCGGCGCAACGACCACGCTTTACCGCGGCCCGCTCGGCGACTCGCGAGCCTCGAGCTCCAACGGCCTGATCGACGGGTTCCTCGGTGACTACAACAGCGTCGCCGCGACCAACGACGGCTGGGTCGCGGTCTTCAACGACGCTCGCGGCGCCGCCGTCTGCCCGGCGATCGACACCTTCCGACAGGAAACCGTCGAAGGCGTCAAAGGCGCGAAACCCCCGGCCCCCGGGACGGAATGCCCGCCGACCTTCGGCAATACCGACATCTGGTCGGCGAGCGGAGCCGATCCGACGCCGTGACGGGGCTCCCCATCGAGCCCCGGGTGGAGTCCTAAGATCGGGACATGTGCAGAAACATCAGGACCCTCCACAATTTCGATCCACCCGCGAACACTGAGGAGATCCACGCGTCCGCCCTCCAATACGTACGAAAGATCAGCGGCTCGACCAAGCCCTCGCAGGCCAACGCCGAGGCCTTCGACCAGGCCGTCGTCGCGGTCGAAGCGGCAACGCGCACCCTGCTCGATCAGCTGGTCACCTCGGCACCGCCGAAGAACCGCGAGGTCGAGGCGGCCAAGGCGAAAGCGCGCTCCGAAAAGAGGTTCGCGGCGGCCTGAGGGGGCGGGACGGCCGCCGTACGCGACCCGCCGGCCGTCCGAGGTGTTGATGGGCCGAAAACTCAGGCATGGCTTGAGTTTTCGGCCCATCAACACGGGGGTGTGACGGAAGACGGACGTGGTTCGGGGCCGTTGCGGTCCGAGGTGCGGAGGGCGCGTCCCAGGCCGCGGCGGCCGGCCGGCCGAGGCGCGGCGGGGCGTGGCCCGGGCCCCGCCCGTCCGGGCTGCCTCCCGGGCGCCTCATGGCGCTCCCGGCAGGCTGTGACTGGGCGCCACGAGGCGCCCGGGACGGGAGGCGGTCGTGGGGAGGCGGGCACAGGGACGGGAGGGATTCGTGGGGAGGAGGGCACGGGGACGGGAGGGGTTCGTGGGAGAGGCGACACGGGGACGGGAGGGATTCGTGAAAAAGACGGCACGGGGACGGGAGGAGGGTCGGACCTCCGTGACGGGTATCCCCGAGGATGAGGCACGCGTGGCGGATCTCGGGTCCCGGGGACCCGAGATCATCCGCGGGGATCCCCGGGCGGTGGAGGGACCCGGGAGGAGGCGTGGGCCCCCGACGTCTCCGTGGTTCGAAATGGTCGCCATACGACCATCTCGAACCACGGAGATCCCCGGACGGTGGGGGCGGGCCCGAAGGGAGGGTCGCCGGGAGGCGCGTCGACCTGCCGTCGACCCGCAACGGCGATCCTCCACGGAGATCCCCGACCGTGGAGAGATCCGGGAGGAAGGCGTGGGGTTCCCGGCATCTCTGTGACGAAGGTCGGACCCCGGCCACACATCCGTGACGCTCCCGTGAGCCTCCCGTGGGCCTTCCTCCACACCCCCCGCACCCTCGGCCGTCCCGGCCACGGCCACGGCCTGCCCGGGCCGTGGACGAGACGGCCCCATCCCTTCCCCTCCCGGGCGACAACTCCAGACAGCCGCATCCCTTTCCCCCGGGCGCCAGCTTCAGACGGCCGCATCCCTTTCCCCCGGGCGCCAGCTTCAGAAGGCCGCATCCCTTCCCCGGGCCTCGCCCGGCAGAACGCTGGGGCCGCGGGGCCGTCCCTGCGCAGAATGCGAATTTAGGCGTCTCTGGACGGGGTGGAGGGACTCTTCCCTCGTGTACTTTTGCATCGTGGTTAGACTTTCCGCGATGCAAAAGTAGGAGGAGGACTTGACCAAGGAGGAGGACTTGATGACGACGTCCGCTGTTGTCTCCGGTCGCTCGTACACGCCTGAGGAGATTCGGACTCTGCCGTTGGAGGAGATCGGGGCGCGGGAGGCGTTGGAGGGGGAACCGGTGGAGTCGGTTCACCGGCTCTACAAGGACGGGGTGACCGTGATGGGGATCTGGGAGTGCACGCCGGGGCGCTTCATGGTGTCGAAGAGCGGGAGGCACTCGATGATGTACATCGTCTCGGGTCGGGGGACGGTGACCGATGCGGACGGCAAGGTGCACCTGCTCGAGCCCGGTGCGGCGCTGATGGAGCCCGACGGTTGGGTCGGGGAGTGGAACATCGTCGAGACGATCCGCAAGTTCTACGTGATCGCCAAGAGCTGACGCCGGGGTGTCGCCGCCGGCGCGGCGCCGGGGGCTGGAGGCGCGATCCCGGTCGCCGATTCACTCTCCCTTTCTCGCCTGTCCAAATGCCAGGCCACCCGCCGTCGCCGCGGCCCCGAGGGCCGCGTAGGCGCCCAGGCGCCGCCAGGGCCGCGGCCGCAGGATGCGCTTGGCGCTCAGGTGCCCGGGCAGTCCGGTCACGCCCGCGCCGGGCCAGGTCGAGGCGCCCGTCATATAGAGACCCGCGACCCGCGTCTCGTACGGCGAGCGTCCGGCGAACGGGCGCTGAAGCTGGTACTGGAACGGGTGGTGGGAGCCGGCCCCGCTGTCGCCGCCGACCAGGTTGGCGTCGTGGCGCTCGAGGTCGGCGGGCGAGAAGATCACGCGGTCGAGGATCCGGTCGCCGATCCCGGGCGCGTACTCGGCCAGCTTGGCCAGCGCGCGATCGGCCACGGCCGGGGCGATGGCGTCCCAGTCGGCGGGCACGATCTCCCCGGCGGCGTCGGCCGTGACCGTCGCGGGCAGCGTGCGGACGTGCACGCAGGCGACGTGCCTGCCCGCCGGCGCCCGGGTCGGATCGACCGCGGTCGGTTGTCCGACGACGAGCATCGGGTCCGCCGCCAGCACGCCGTTCACCGAGGCCGTGTAGGTGTCGGCCAGCTGTGCGGTGTACGGGGCGATGTGGATGAACGCCACCGCGGCGAGGTCGGGGCCCGCCGCCCACGGCACCGGGCCGTCGAGGAGAAGGTGGATCATCATCGTCGCCGGTCCATAGATGAAGCGCCGCCCGGCCGCCCGGTCCGCGGCGGGTGCGTCGGACTCGTCGAGCAGCGACCCGTAGAGCGCGGTCGGCGTCACCCCGGCCACCACCGCGCGCCCCGCCCGGATCTCCTCGCCGTCGGCCAGGACCACGCCGCGCGCCCGGCCGCCCTCGACGATGACGCGCTCGACCCGGGCCTCGGTCCGGGTCCGGCCGCCCAGCGCCGCGTGTTCGGCGACCAGCGCGTCGATCAGTCGGGCACACCCGCCCTCGACGATCGACATGCCGTGCTCCATGTCGGCGAAGCACTCGACGAAGGGGAAGAGGGCGCCGCCGGGGACGTCCGGGCCGTAGTCCAGGTGCATGCCCCAGGAGGTGATCAGGGCGCGGCTCTCCTCGCTCGCGAGATAGCGCTCGCCGAGCTCGCGGGTGGTCATCGACAGCAGCTCGGCAAGCTCCGAGCGACCGCCCGGACCGAGGTGCAGGCCGGCGCGGAGGGCGCGCCAGACCCCGCTCGGGCTGAGCGGCTCGCTCGCCGAGATCTGGGACAAGACCGGCGCCAGGCGCCCGTGGATGGCGTGCAGCTCGCGCCAGCCATCGGCGTCGCGCGGATCGTGCCGGCCCAGCTCCGTCAGGGTCCGCTCGACGTCCTGGAACACGGTCAGCGAGGACCCGTCCGGGTAGACGTTGGCGTAGGGAGCGCGGCTGTGGGCCCAGCGCAGGCCGTGGCGTTCGAGGTCGAGGGCGCGGTCGACGGGACCCCCGTGGAAGCCATCCTGGTTGGTGGCGAACCAGTCGTGGATGACGCCCGGCTCGGTCAACTCGGAGCTGCGGACGGCGCCGCCGAGGACGTCCTCCGCCTCGACCACGAGCGTGGTCCAGCCCGCCCGCGCCAGTCCGATCGCACAGATCAGGCCGTTGTGACCGCCGCCGACGACCACCGCGTCAAAGACCTGCCCCCGATCCGGCATAAAGCTCCTTCCATAGAGTGAAAGACGTTTTTAGTATATGTAAAAGATGGACCTGATGAGCAGTTCTTTTGCTAGGCTGCTGCCACTTAATGATTTCGTTTTTCATAACGTGGCAAACCGATTAGTCTTCAGAATCGACGCCACGCCTACCGGAGGAGACGCCAACCGCCCATGGACACCGAATCGCCCGCACGCCCGATAAGCGCTCCGTCCAGCACCTCTGACCGCTCCCTCGAGGGTCGCGTCGCCGTGGTCACCGGTGCCGCCAAAGGGATGGGCGGCCTGATCTGCAGCCGCCTCGCCGCGGAGGGTGCCCGCCTGGTCATGGGGGGCCGCGACGTCGAAGCCCTGGAGGCTCACGCCGAGGAGATCAACCGTGCCCACGCGAGCGCCGCGGTCACCGCGCGGTGCGACGTCACCGAAGAGAAGGACACCCAGGGGCTCGCCGACCTCGCGCTCGAGAAGTTCGGCACCATCGACTTCCTGATCAACACCGCCGGGGTGATCGGGCCGATCGAGACGCCTGCCCAGGACGTCGCCGCGGAGGACTTCCGCGCCGTCATCGACACCAACCTCCTCGGCACCTTCCTCGCCTGCAAAGCAGTGATCCCGACGATGCTCGAGCGCAAGGAAGGGCGGATCGTCAACATCGCCGGGACGTCCGGCCTGCGGGGCTACCGCAACCGCGTCTCCTACTCGTCCTCGAAGTGGGCGGTCCGCGGGCTCACCCGCACCCTGGCGCTGGAGCTCGGCCCGCACGGGATCACCGTCAACGACATCTGCCCCAACGTCACCAACGGCGTGCGCATGGATCGGATCGTCGCGGGCAAAGCCGAACGCATCGGCAGCACCCCGGAGAAGGTCTACGAAGACTTCGTCAGCCAGACCGCGCTGAAGCGGTTCATCGAGGAGGAGGACATCGCCGAGGCGGTCATGTACCTGGTCGGCCCCGGCGGCAAGAACGTGACCGGCCACGACCTGGTGATCGATGCCGGCTGGGATGTCTGATGGCCCTGGAGGTCCGCAAGGTCCTCTCGTTCGTCGAGGAGATCCGGACCGAGGCCGGTCGCCCGGCCGACCCGCCGCTGCGCAAGGCAGCCGCCGCGGCGGTCTTTCATAACCCGCTCGCCGGGCGTCCCTACCAGGAGGACCTGGCCGCGCTGATCGACCCGAGCGACGCGATCGGCGAGCTTCTCGGCGAGGTCGTCGCCGCCGCCATCGGCGGCGAGGCGGAGAGCTACGGGAAGGCCGCGGTCGTCGGCCTGGCGGGTGAGCAGGAGCACGCGGTCGCGGTGAAGACCTCGACGATGGGCGATGCCTTCCGGGCCGCCCTCGGCGGCGGCACCGCCTGGCTTCCCTCGGTCAGCAAGCGCTGTGCCCCGGGCGCGACCGTCGACGTGCCGCTCTGCTGCAAGGAGGACGTCTGGGTACGCTCCCACTACGACTCGATCGCCGTCACCCTCCACGATGCCCCCCTTCCCGATGAGCTGGTCGTCATCGTCGCCGCCGCCTCGCGCGGCCGGATCGGCGCCCGCGTCGGCGGTCGCACCCGCGCCGAGGCGATCGCCGGCGATTAGGGAGGAGGTCCGATGGTGACCCGCCGCCTCGTCATCGCGATCACCGGCGCCTCCGGCGCCGCCTTCGGGATCCGCGCCCTGGAGGCGCTGGCGCCGCTCGCGGAGGTCGAGACCCACCTGGTGATCAGCGACGGCGGCCGCGCCACGATCGCCCAGGAGACGCGGATGTCGGCGGACGACGTGCGCGCCCTCGCCGACGTGGTCCACCCGTTCGGCGAGCTCGGCGCCTCGATCGCCAGCGGCTCGTTCCGGACGGACGGGATGCTGGTCGCCCCCTGCTCGATCCGGACCCTGTCGGCGATCGCCAACTCGGCGACCGGCGACCTCGTCTCGCGGGCCGCCGACGTGATGCTGAAGGAGCGCCGGCGCCTCGTCCTGATGGTCCGCGAGACGCCGCTGCACGCCGGCCACCTCCGGCTGATGCTGCAGGCGACCGAGAACGGCGCCATCGTGATGCCGCCGGTCCCGGCCTTCTACGCCCACCCGACCACGATCGCGGAGATGGTCGACCACTCGGTCGGCCGGGCGCTCGACCTGCTCGACCTCGACCTCGAGCTCGGCCTGGTGGAGCGCTGGGACGGGATGGCCGACTGGGCGCGCTCGCGCCGCCCCGGCGGTCGGCCCGCCGGGGAAATGTAATCTCGCCGCGGCGGTCAGTCGGCCGGCGAGATGTAGTCGTCGAGATCGATCTCGACGAACCCCGCCGGCACCTCGTCGGCGCGCCGCGGGCGCTCGATCTCGAGCGGCAGGGTGGCGTCGACCGTCGTCTTCGTCGTCAACCCGCGCGGGTCGAGGCGGCTGGCGAAGCTGTAGGAGCTGGGGTCCTCGGGGAACCCCTTGGCGTAGGGGACGACGAGCAGGTCCCGGTCCGCCTGCAGCCGGACCGCCAACGCCCAGACGACCTGCTCGGCGTCTTCCGGGTCGATGTCGTCGTCGACGACGACCACGTGCTTGAGCAGTGGATCGACCCCGAGCGCGACCATCCCCGCCTGCCGCGGGTCGCCATCGTGGCGCTTCTCGATCGAGACGCAGGCGATCATCCCGGCCGAGGCCATCGGCACGTGGACCGCGCGCACTCCGGGCAGCGTGCGGCGGAGCGTGTCGAGCAGCCGCGCCTCGCGGCCGGGCGCGATCCCGAGGATCCGGTGCTCGCGGTGGATCGGGTGGATGTCGAGCCAGATCGCGTCGGCGCGGCTGGTGATCGCCGTGACCTCGCACACCCAGCCGTCGTCGGATCCGTAGTAGTAGGAGAACTCGCCGAAGGGCCCCTCGGGCTCGGTGACGCCGGGGAGGATGCGGCCCTCGATCACGACGTCGGCGCGCGCCGGGACCGGCAGGTCGACGGTCGCCCCGGGGGTCACCTCGAGCGGCGCGCCGAGCAGACCTCCGGTCAGGTCGAGTGAGTCGACCGAGATCGGGACCTTCGCCTGCGAGGCGATCGCCAGCGCCGGGTGGCCGCCGACCACGATCGCGACGTCGACCGGTTCCTCGCGCTCGCTCGCGGCGCGGAGGATCCGGTCCAGGTCCTGGCCCGCGTCGACGCTCAGGGTGAGCCGGTCCGGGCCCTTGACCATCGTCCGGTAGATGCCGGCGTTGACCGCCCCGCTCTCCGGATCACGGGCCAGGCAGACGCCCGAGGTGATGTAGCGGCCGGCGTCGCCGGCGGCGTGGACGCAGATCGGCAGCGAGCCGAGGTCGACGTCGGCGCCGCTCGTGACGCTCTCCTGCGCCGGTGCCGCGGCGGCGACCACGACCGAGTCGATCGGCCGCGCGAGCAGGTCGAGATATCGCTCCGCCATCAACCGCGGCGCCACCCCGAGCGCGAGGGCGATCCGACGCCGCGAGGCGAAGACGCCGTCGACCACCGGCATCGCGCTCCCCTCGACCTCGTCGAAGACGACGATCGGATTGCCGCGCTGCTCCAGGGCCTTGACCACCGCGGACAGCTCGTGCACCGGGCTGACCCGGCGGGCGACGTGGACGATCGGCTCGCCCGCGGCCTCGGCCTGGACCAGGAAGCCGCGCAGGTCGTGATGTCCCGACACGGCCCTCAGACCGCCGCGCGCGCGGCGAGGAACTTGAGGACCTGGGCTTCCAGCTCCATGTCCTCCAATGCCTCCGGGCCGATGTCGACGGCTGTCGGTGGCAGTCCCAGCGCTTCCGCCAGCTCCGCCGCCGCCTCGGCGACACGGCGGACGTGGTCGATCGTGATCTCGACCGAGAGGCGGGCGTCGGGGGCGGCGAGGCCGAGCGCGGCCACCACTTCGCCGTTGCCGTCGAGGATCGGCACGGCGACGCCCCAGGCGTGCAGGTTGTTCTCCTCGAAGGAGCAGGCCCAGCCGTGGCGCCGGATCTTGTCCAGCTCGATCCGCAGGACGGCCGGGTCGGTGACGGTGTTCCGACACACTTCCTCCAGCGGGCCGGTGAGGACCGCCTCCCGCGCGTCGTCGCGCATGTTCGCCAGGATCGCCTTCTGCGAGGCGCCGGCGTGCAGGGGGATGGTGGCGCCCGCTTCGAGGCTCAGCCGCAGCGGCTGGGAGGTCTCGACCCGCTCGACGCAGAGGCCGCGCACCGGCCGCTCGTCGAGGACCGTGAGCAGCGCCGTCTCGCCGGTGGTCGCGGCCAGCCGGGTGAGCAGCGGGAGCGCCGCCCGGCGCAGGTCGAGGCCGGCGCGGGCGAGGTCGCCCAGCGTGACGATCTGCGGGCCGAGCCGGAAGCGCTTCGTCACCGGATCGCGCGCGACCCAGCCGTGGTCGAGCAGCACGCCAAGGATCCGGTGCGCGGTCGCGATCGGCAGGGACACAGCCTCGGCCAGCTCCGTGGTCGTGTACTCGGGACGCGCCTCGCTGAAGCAGCCAAGGATCGCGAAGGTCCGCTCGAGGACCTGCAACGAGGCTTTCCGCCGACCCCCGTCGGCGGTGGCCGGTGCGGTTTTGCTGGGCTTATCCATCATCCGAATTCGAATCTCACTGCGCGACAACAGCCTATTAGATGACCTTAGGTCACGGTGCTGACCGAATCAGAGCGCGAATTGGTTGCGAGCCCGGGATCAGAGAAGTATAGTCGCTTGCACATTGTAGAAATGCCTTTCACCTTGTGCGAAAAGGAGATCCATTGATGGAACCGTGTCGCTCTGATCAGGTCAATCCAGGCAGACGCCGAACTCGGGCTCTGCTGGTCGGCCTGGCGCTTACGGTCGTCTTGGCCCTCGTCCTCGCTGCCTGTGGGTCGTCGTCCTCGTCCTCGTCCTCCGCGGAACCTTCGAGCGGCGGTGAAGGCACCACCGCGTCATCCGGCGGTTCCGGCGAAACGATCAACGTGGCGGTGCTCCTCTCCGGCACGCCGGAAGGCGACGACTACGCCAAAGTCAGCGTCGAAGCGATCGAAGGCGCGGTCAAAGAACTGGCCTCGAAAGCGAACTTCTCGGTGCGGCTGGTCCCGAACGTGCCCTACACGGCGCAGGCGACCCAGATCACCCTGCAGCTGTTCCGCGGTGGCACCAACGTCGTCATCGACACGGGTGGGTACGGATCGCTCTTCGCCGAAGCCTGCAAACAGGAACCGAGCAAGATCTGCATCGACTACGGCACCCAGCTCGACAAATCGTCGCTCGAAAGTGCGCCGAACCTGTCGACCGTCTACGTCGATCAGGCGCCCAGCTTCTACGCCGAGGGCGTCGCCGCGGGGATGATGACCAAGACCGGGAAGCTCGGCTTCGTCAGCGCCTTCAAGGTTCCGTTCAACTCCGCCGTGGTGAACGCGTTCGCGCTCGGCTGTCAGTCGGTCAAACCCGACTGCACGGTGAACAACGTCTACATCAACTCCTACTACGACCCGCCGAAGACGGTCGAAGCGGCGAACACCCTGCTTGATGCGGGCGCCGACGTGATCGCCCACTTCGTCGACGACGTGACGCCGCTGAAGACCGCCGAACAGCACGGCGCGGTCGGCTTCGGGCTCTATCGCGACCAGTCCTCCCAGGTGCCGAAGGCGTGGGTCACCGGCCTCGACTTCCTGCCGGCGCTGAAAAGCGCGTACAAAGCCGAACTGGAAGCGATCGCGGAAGGCAACTGGAAAGCCGGGATCATCAACTACGGGCCCGAACCGGTGTCCAACCTGCCGCTCGAGCCGTTCGGTTCGATCGTCCCCGCCGCGGTCAAGACGGCGACCGAAAAGGTGATGGAAGAATTCAAGGAAGGCAACAACCCCTTCCAGGGACCGATCGAAGACACCTCGGGCAAGGTCCGGGTCCCGAAGGGCAAATCGATCGGCATGCGCTCGACCTACATGTACGCGAAGTGGGGTTGGGGCGTGAAGGGCGTCACGGGCCTTTGAGTCCGGCCACGCCTGACAACGGCGTCGGCACCGTGCCCGGGGGGGCGAGTTCCCCCCCGGGCACGGCCGCGCTCGAGCTGACGGGGATCGTCAAGAGCTTCGGCTCCCAGCGGGCGCTGGACGGCGTCAACTTCGAACTGCGGGGCGGGGAGGTCCACACCCTGCTCGGCGAGAACGGGGCCGGTAAGACGACGCTGATGAACATCGCCTCGGGGATGCTGCGGGCCGACGCGGGCTCGATCGCGGTCGACGGAAAGAAGGTGTCCATCCCGACCCCGGCGGTGGCGATGTCGTACGGGATCGGCATGGTCCACCAGCACTACCGTCTGGTGGAGCGCCTGACCGTGGCCGAGAACCTGGCGATCGGCTGGCACGAGACGCCGCGGGTGGTGTCACGGGGGGCGCTCGTGGACTGGGCGGCGGAGGTCTGTGATCGCTACGGCCTGCAGGTCGAGCCGCGCGCGGCGGTCGACACGCTCTCCGCCGGGGAGCGCCAGCGCGTCGCGATCGTGCGGGCCCTCTCGCGGGGAGCGCGGATCCTGATCCTCGACGAGCCGACGGCGCTGCTGACGCCGCACGAGGCCGATGCCCTCTTCGAGAACGTCCGGCGGATGGCCGGCGAAGGACACGGCGTCGTCTTCATCTCCCACAAGCTGCGCGAGGTGATGGAGATCTCCGATCGGATCTCCGTCCTGCGGGGCGGGCAGCTGGTGGCGACCCTGGCGCGCGCCGACGCCGAGGTGCGCGAGCTGGCGCGGATGACCGTCGCCACCGACGTCCCGGACGTCCCGGTCGAGCGCGCCTCCAAGTCGGGGCGCCCGATCCTCGTCGCCACCGGGGCGAGCGTCGGCGACCACGACGAAGGGCGCCTGCACGAGATCGACCTCGAGATCCGCGAACACGAGGTGCTCGGCGTCGCGGGCGTCTCCGGCAACGGCCAGGTGCAGCTCGCCGAACTGCTGACCGGGACCTGCGAGCACGACAGTGGCACCGTCACCCAGTTCGAAGGCGGCGAGGCGGTGAACCCCACCAAGGGCGTCGGGCACATCCCCGAGCACCACTCGCAGGGGCTCGCCCTGGCGGCCTCCCTCGAGTTCAACGCCGTGCTGCGCTCGATCACCAAGCCGCCGCTGCGGCGCGGCCTGGTCATCTCCCGCCGTCGCCTGCGGACGGCGGCGCGCGAGCTGGTCGACCGGGCGGGATTGAAAAAGCTTCAGGTCCAGCGCCCGGCGGGCACGCTCTCCGGCGGCCAGATGCAGCGCCTGCTGGTCCACCGTGAGCTCGACGCCGGCTCGCGCCTGCTGGTCGCGGTGCACCCGACGCGCGGCCTCGACGTCGCCGCCACCAACCACGTCCAGATGGAGCTGCTCGCCGCCCGCGACCGCGGCGTTGCGGTCGTGCTGATCTCCGAGGACCTCGACGAAGTGCTGGAGATGAGCGACCGGATCGTGGTCCTCTACGAGGGCCGGATCGCCGGCGAGCTGGCGCGTCCGGAGTTCGACCGGAACCGGCTCGGGCTGCTGATGGGCGGTGCCGCGTGACCGCCGGCCCCTCGCCGATACGCCGCGTCATCGCGGTGCTGGCCGCGGCCCTCGTCGCGGTCGTCTTCATCAGCATGCAGTCGAGCCCGCTCGGGGGCAGCGTCTGGGAACAGATCTGGCTCTCGACCTTCGGCACCGGCCTGGGGACGACGAGCGTGCTGCAGCTGGCGATGCCGATCCTCTTCGCCGGTCTGGCCGCTGCCGTCTGCCAGCGCACGGGGATGTGGAACATCGGGATCCCGGGGCAGATGATCATGGGCGCCTGGACGGCGACCTGGGTCGCCTACCACCTGAGTGGGGTCCCGCAGGCGCCGCTGGTGCTGGCGATGATGGCGGCCGGGGTGATCGGCGGCGGCCTCTGGATGCTGCTGCCGGCGCTGGCCCGGGTGTACCTCGGGGTCAGCGAGATCATCGGCACGCTGCTTTTGAACTTCGTCGCGATCCAGTGGCTCATCTACTGGACCGGCGGCCCTTGGGCGAACACGAACCAGAACGGCGGCGGGACGTTGATCGCCAAACCGCTGCCCGCCCAGGCGACGCTGCCGCAGTTCACGATCGGCTCGACCACGATCGGCCTGGCGCTGTTGATCGGCGTCGCGCTCGCCGTGGTCCTCGCCGCGGTCTACCGCTACACGCAGTTCGGTTACCGCTCGGCGCTTGCCGAGTCGGGGGACGAGCTCGTCCGTTATGCGGGGATCTCGGTCTGGCGGACGCGTCTGGTGACGCTGGTGCTGTCCGGCGGGATCGCCGGGCTCGGCGGCGTCCTCCTGGTCCTCGACCAGCTGCACGTCCTCTCGACCAGCCTCACCGCCGACAACTCCGGGTACGTCGGGATCGTCGCCGCGGCGCTGGCGGGCAACGCCCTGCTCGGGGTGGTGCCGAGCGCGCTGTTGTTCGGCTTCCTGGCGGCGATCGGCAGCGCCCTGCAGATCATGGACGTCTCCGGTGAAATCGTCACCCTGCTCACCGGCCTGGTCCTGATCATCGCCTGCATCAACGTCGGCAAGCCGCGCTTCCTGGCGCGGCGGTCGAGCGCCCGCGGCACGTCCCCGCCCAGCGCGCCCGCCCCCGAGCCGGCGCCGACCCTCGACGAGGTGGCCAAGTGACCGTTCTGCAGGCGGCCCTCGCCACCGCGGTACTGGCCGGCACGCCGCTGCTCTACGCCGCACTCGGCGAGATGATGGGGGAGAAGGTCGGGCTCCTCAACATCGGCCTCGAGGGGATGATGCTGATGGGGGCGGTGGTCGGCTTCATCGTCGCGATCAAGACCGACAGCCTGGTGCTCGGGCTGCTGGCCGGAGGGGCCGCGGGCACCGTGTTCACCCTGGTCGCCTACACCTTCCCGGTCGTCGTCCTGCGCTCGGAACAGGGGGTGGTCGGCTTCGCCGTCTGGTTCATCGGGGTCGGGCTCTCGGCGATCATCGGCACCCACTGGACCTCCCGGTCGCTGGAAAGCGGGTTCGGCAACGTGAACCTGCCGCTCCTCGACAAGATCCCCTTCGTGGGCAAGATCCTCTTCGAGCAGCCGTGGCCGGTCTACGCCGGGGTGCTGCTGGCGATCTTCGTCGCCTGGGGCCTGGGAAGCACCCGGCACGGGATGAACATGCGGGCAATCGGCGAGGATCCCGACGCGGCCCACGCGATGGGGATCAACGTGCCCTTCTGGCAGGTCTTCTACTCCGGCGTCTCGGGCTTCCTCTGCGGTGTCGGCGGCGCGGTCCTCACCCTCGCCATCACCCTGAACTGGAACAGCGAGGTCACCGCCGGCCGCGGCTGGATCGCCCTCGCCCTCGTGATCTTCGCCGGCTGGCGACCGCTCGCCCTCGTCTGGGCCAGCTTCGGCTTCGGCGCCTGCCTCATGCTGGCCCCCTTCGGCCAGGCGCATGGCTGGGCGATCCCCTCCCCGTTCCTCTCGATGATCCCGTACGTCTTCACCTTCGTCGTCCTCGTGATCAGGACCTGGTACGCCCGCCGCTCCGGCAGGCCGTCGCTCGAGCCGGCGGCCCTCGGCGTCACTTTCGTGCGCGAGCGGCGGTAGACGATCAATTCCATGGGTGGGCGGGCCGCGGAGCGTGCGGCCGGCCGCGAGCCGCGGTCGACCTTTGGTTCGGCTACCGGACGTTAAGTCGACCGCGGCTGACGGAGGGACGGCCGCGACCCCGGCCCCCGCACCCGCCCGGGACGTGAGGATCCGGACGCCCGAAGGCCCGGAGACGCGCTGCGTGTCTTTTCCACCGTATGGGGTGGAAAAGACACGCAGCGCGTCCGTGACTGTTGGACAACACCGGAGGAAGCGTGGAGTTCCCACGGCACTCCTCACGGACCCGGCCGTCTCGGCCACGGCCACAGCCGGCCCGGGCCGTGGACGGGACGGCCGGGTCCCTCGGGCGTCCGGGCGCCAGCTTCAGACGGCTCCATCCCTTCCCGGGCGCCCGCGCGGGGGCGCAACCGGCGTGCTCGGCGGCGTCGGCCGGGCCCGGGCCCGGCCGACGCCGCGCGGGCCTCTACTCGGCCCGCGCCCAGGCCGCGGCCAGGGCTCGCGCGGCGGCCACTCCGGCGATGCGGGCTCGGTAGGCGGAGGAGACGAAGGGGTCGCCGGGGTGGGTTGGGGACGCGGCGATCGTCTCGCGGAGCTCGGTGAGCAGGTCGTCGTCGGGGGCCCGCCCGAGGCAGAGGCGCTCGGCGTCGTCGAGCCGCGTCGGGGTGGGGGCGGCGCCGACCAGGCCGAGGCGGACCTCGGCGATCCGCTCGCCGCCCGGGTCGGGGACGACGATCGCGGCGGCGGCGCCGAGGGCATAGTCGTCGGTGCGTTGCGCGATCTCGACGAAGGCGGCGCCGCTGCCCGGCGGCCGCTGGTCGAGGCGGACCGCGACGACCATCTCGTCGGGCTCGAGGCGGGGTTGGAAGGGTTGGTCGAGGTAGTCGGCGAAGGCGACGCTCCGGGCGCCGCGGGCGGAGCGGATCGACACCTCGGCGCCCTGGGCGAGGCACACCGCGGCGAGCTCGGAGAGGGGGTGGCCGAGGGCGACGCTGCCGCCGAAGGTCCCCCGGTTGCGCACGCGCGGGTTGCCGATATGACGGACCGCCTCCGCCGCCAGGGGCAGCGCGGCGCGCTCGTGCTCGCCGAGCTCGAGGTCCCGGTGGCGGGTCAGGGCCCCGACGGTGATCCCGTCGTCGCCGGCGGTGACCCCGCGAAGGCCGAGCTCCGAGATGTCGACGAGCGCCGCGACCCGCTGCTCGCCGACGTTGAGGGCCGGGACGAGGCTCTGGCCGCCGGCCAGGAGGCGGGCGCCGGGGACGCTCGCGAGGAGCTCGAGCGCCTCCTCGATCGAGCTTGGGGAGTGGTACTCGAAGGGGCGGGGCTGCATGAGAGGACGCAGTGTATGCTACCACCCAGTGAAAGGCATAACCAATATGCGAAAGAACGGTAACGACGCCCAATGGCGGGTCGGGATCGATACCGGAGGGACTTTCGTCGACCTCGTCGTCTCGCCACCCGGTTCGAGCGCCGTCCGCAGCACCAAGCTCCCCCGCGACGCGGGTCCCGATCGGGTGGCCGAGGCGGTGGTCGACCTCGGCGTCAGCGGCGAGGCCCTGGTGGTCCACGGCACCACCCGGGTGACCAACGCGGTGCTGGAGAGCGACTTCAGCCGCACCGCGCTCGTGACCACGTCCGGCTTCGGTGACGTTCTGCGCATCGGGCGCCAGGCGCGCGATCACCTCTACGACCTCGGCGCCCCGGCACGGCCGACGCCGGTGGTCCCCGCCGAGCTGACCTTCGAGATCGGCGGCCGGCTCGCCCCCGACGGCAGCGAGATCGAGCCGCTCGACCTTGCCGCCCTCCCGCGGCTCGACTCCTGGCTCGCCCACAACGAGATCGAGGCGGTTGCGGTCTGCCTGCTGCACGCCTACGCGAACCCCGCCCACGAGCGGGCCGTCGCCGATGCCCTGCCCGACGCCCTGGCGGTCTCGCTGTCCCATGAGGTGGCGCCGGAGATCAGGGAGTACGAGCGCGCGTCGGCGACCGTCCTCAACGCGGCGGTCCAGGCCGGCACCCAGGCCTACCTCGACGGTGTCGACGCCGCCCTGCGGCGGCTGCTGCCGGATTCGCGCCTCTTTGTCGTCCACTCCGCCGGCTCGATGCTCCCGGCGGCGACGGTGGCGAGGTCCCCACTGGCCACCGTGATGTCGGGACCGGCGGCGGGCGTCGCCGCGGTCGGCAAGCTGGCCCGCCGGCGTGGCGTCGAGGAGGCGATCACCTTCGACATGGGCGGGACCAGCACCGACGTCAGCCTGATCGTCGGCGGCGAGATCGAAATCGCCCGCGAGCGCAAGGTCGCCGGCCACGCGGTGCGGGTGCCGGCGGTGGCGGTCGACAGCATCGCCGTCGGGGGCGGCTCGATCATCGCCCGTGACGACGTCGGCGCGCTGGTCGTCGGGCCTCGCTCGGCGGGTTCGGACCCGGGGCCGGCGTGCTACGGGCGTGGTGGCACGCGGCCGACCGTCACCGACGCGGCCCTCCTCTGCGGCCTGATCGGCGCGGGCGGCGACGCACCCGGGCTGCCCCTCCACCGCGATCTCGCCGAGGGGGCACTGGCCGCGGCGGGCGCCGAGCTCGGCCTCGGCGCCGAGGAGCTTGCCTGGCGCGCGCTCGACGTGGCCCAGAGCCTGATGGAGCGGGCGCTGCGAACCGTGGTCAGCCGCCGCGGCTACGACCTCGCCGGCTGCACGCTCGTCGCCTTCGGCGGCGGCGGCCCGATCCACGCGGGCCCGCTCGCCGCCCGCGCCGGGATCCGTCGTGTCCTCGTCCCGCGCCTCGCCCCGGTGCTCTCCGCCGTCGGCTGTTGCGTCGCCGACGCCGGGCTCGAGGCGGTGCGCGGCTTCCGCGCCGAGCTCGACGCCGACGGGCTCGCCCGCGCCGAGGGAGTCCTCGGCGAGATCGAGGCGGCCGAACTCGGCAGGCTCGGGGACCACGGCTCGGCCACCGTCACGGTCGGCCGGCGGCTCGAGCTGCGCTATCGCAACCAGAACGCCGAGCTGGCGGTCGAGTGGGACGAGGGCGCCGACCTCGGCTCGATCCGCGATTCCTTCGAGCGGGCGCACGATGCCGCCTACGGCTTCTCGACCCCGGACCCGGTCGAGATCACCGCGGTCTGCGCCCACCTCGGATTCGCCGCCGCCCTGCCCTGGCCGCGCCCCGAGGCCGCCGCGGGCGGGCCGCCGGGACGGAGCGATATCGATCTGGTCATGCCCGGGGGCGAGCATCGCCGGGTGCCGGTCGTCGCCCTCACCGACCTCGCCGCGGGCCGCGCGGTCGAGGGGCCCGCGATCCTGGTCGCCGAGTTCGGCTCGATCACGGTCTGGACCGACCAGGTCGCGAGCGTCGATCAGGATCAGAACGTGCTGCTGGTGGCGGGATGAGCGGCGCGACCCTGGACTGGACGGTGCTCGAGGCGGTCCGCCACGGCACCTACGCGATCGCCGAGGAGATGCGCTTCGACCTGATGCGCTCCGCCCGCTCGCCGGTGCTGCGGGAGGCGGGCGACCTCTCCTGCGCGCTCACCGACGCCGCCGGCGCGACCGTCGCCCAAGGCAACGACATCCCGATGCACCTCGGTGTGATCGGCTATACGGTGCGCTGCCTGCTGGAGCGCATCGATGCCGCCTCGCTGCGCCCCGATGACGTCTTCTTCGTCAACGACCCCGACGTCGGTGGCAACCACCTCCCCGACGTCAAGGCCATCCGCCCGGTGTTCGCGGGGGAGCGCCCGTGGGCGTTCGCCGTGGCCCTCGCGCACTGGCCCGACGTCGGTGGCGCCCTGCCGGGCTCCTACGTGCCGGACGCCCGTGACATCCACCAGGAGGGGCTGGTGATCCCGCCGACCAAGCTCTTCGACGCCGCCGGCGATTGCCGCGAGGCGCTCGCCTTCGTCCTCGCCAACGTCCGCGGCGCGGCGGAGCGGATCGGCGACATCCGCGCCCAGGCCGCGGCCACCGGGGTGGCCGCCCGGCGCCTCGGCGAGCTCGCCGATCGCCACGGCCTCGACAGCGTCCTACGCGGTTGGGAGGCGATGCGCGAGGAGTCGGCGACGCGGCTGCGGCGGGCGGTGGCGGCGCTCCCGGACGGCGTCTACGAGGGCGTCGACGCGCTCGACGACGACGGCATCACCGACGCGCCGATCGAGATCCGTTGTCGGCTGACGATCGTGGGCGAGAGGGCGACCTTCGACTATGGGGAGTCCGCCGACCAGACGGCCGGGCCGGTCAACACCACCCGCTTCATCACCGCCGCCGCGACCCAGTACGTGGCGCTCGCCGTGCTCGCCCCGGAGGCGGCGCCGAACGCCGGCATCGGTGACGCGCTCGAGGTCAGGACCAGGCGCGGCAGCGTCTGTGATGCGGGCGCCGGGGCGCCGCTCGTGGCCGGCAACCACGAGACCTCGCAACGGATCGCCGACGCCGCCATGCGGGCGCTGGAGCGGGTCGTCCCGGAGCGGGTGGTCGCGGCGGGCATGGGGTCCTCGGGCTTAGCTTTGTTCAGCGGCGAGAATCGAGAGGGGAGACCGTTTGTGCTCTACGAGACCCATGCGGGCGGTGCCGGTGCATCGGCCTCGCGCGACGGCGACGCCGCGACCCGGATCCACATGTCGAACGTGATGAACACGCCGGCCGAGGTGATCGAGGCCGAGTACCCGCTGCGGGTCGAGCGGGCGGCCGTGCGGGCCGGCGCCGGTGGCGCCGGGACGCACACCGGCGGCGAGGGTCTCGTCCGCGCCTACCGGGTTCTCGAGGACGGCGTGCGCCTGACGACGATGGTCGAGCGTTGCCGGATCGCGCCGCCGGGCGGGGCGGGCGGTGAGCCCGGCGCCCTCAGCGAGGTCTGGCTGGACCGTGACGGCGACCGCCGCCGCCTGCCCGGCAAGACGTCGTTGGAACTGCGCGCCGGCGACCGGGTCGAGGTACTGACCGCGGGCGGCGGCGGCTGGGGGCGGGACCGATGAGCGCCGCCCGCCATCCCCTCGACCCGCTGACCGAGGCCGAGGTCCGGGCCGCCGTGGCCGCCGCCCGCGGCGCCACCGCCGAGCTCGGGCTGCCCGCCTTCTGGCAGGTGTCCCTGCAGGATCCGCCGAAGGCCGAGGTCGTCGCCCACGTCGCCGGCGCCCGCTTCGAGCGCCGCGCGTTCGTCGGCATGGTCGACCGCGCCGACGGGGCCGTCTACGAGCTGCTCGTGAGACTGGCCGACGCCCCCGCCGAGGCGTCGGCGGGAGGCGCGACGGTCGAGTCGTGCCGGCGGATCGAGGGCGTTCAGCCGCCGATCCTCCCCGAGGACTACACGGCCGCGATCGCCGCGGTCGAAGCCGACGAGCGCTTTCGCATAGGCCTGCGCCGGCGCGGCATCGAGGATCTCTCGCTGATCCAGATCGACGCCCTGACCGCGGGCCACTTCCCACAGAACCCGGAGGGCCGGCGGATCATCTGGGCGACGCCGTACCTGCGCCAGGGCCCCGGCTCGAACCCCTACGCCCGCCCGATCGAGCACCTCCGCGCCGCGGTCGACCTCAACTCCGGCGAGGTGGTCGAGGTGATCGACGACGACCCGGTGGTGCCGCTCTCGACGGTCGACGGCGATTACGCGACCGAGGCCGACGTCGGCGGCTGGCGGACCGACATCGCGCCGCTGGAGATCGTGCAGCCCGACGGTCCCGGCTTCCGGCTGGACGGCAACGAGATCGCCTGGCAGCGCTGGCGGATGCACATCGGCCTGCACCCGGTCGACGGCCTCGTCCTGTCCCATATCCGTTACGAGGACGAGGGGGTGGAGCGCCAGATCGTCTACCGCGCCGCGGTCAGCGAGATGGTCGTCCCCTACGGCGACCCGCACAAGGGCTTCTACTGGCGGACCTACTTCGACGGCGGTGAGTACGGCCTCGGGCGGAACGCCAACTCGCTCACGCTGGGGTGCGATTGCCTCGGCGAGATCCGTTACCTCGACGGGGTGCAGGTGGACGCCGCGGGGGAGCCGAGCGTCCTCACCAACGCGATCTGCATCCACGAGGAGGACGACAGCATCCTCTGGAAGCACACCGATCCGGGGATCGGTGACGTTCAGGTGCGCCGCTCGCGCCGCCTCGTCATCTCGAGCATCGCCACCGTCGGCAACTACGATTATGGCTTCTACTGGTCGTTCTTCCAGGACGGCTCGATCGAGCTCGAGGTGAAGCTGACCGGCATCGTGCTCACCCGGGGCGTCTTCCCCGACCAGGAGCTGCGCCACGGCGAGCGCGTCGCCCCCGATCTCGCGGCACCCCACCACCAGCACCTCTTCAACGTCCGTCTCGACATGGCCGTCGATGGGTTCGAGAACACGGTCGAGGAGGTCGACCTCGTCGCCTGCGAGGCCGGTCCCGACAACCCGTGGGGACAGGCGCTCGAGACGCGGGTGGAGACGATCGAGCGGGAGTCCGCCGGGAAGCGGTCGGTCGAACCCGCCGCGAACCGCTCCTGGCGGATCGTCAACCGCGGCGTGCGCAACCACCTCGGCGAGCCGGTCGGCTATCGGCTGGTCCCGTTCAACGGGCCGACGCTGCTGGCCTCGCCGGACTCGAGCGTCGGCCGGCGGGCGGGCTTCGCGGGTGCGCACCTGTGGGTGACGCGTTATGCGCCCGACGAGCTGCACGCGGCCGGGGATTATCCGAACCAGCACCCGGGCGGCGCCGGCCTGCCCGAATGGATCGAGCAGGACCGCGATCTCCTCGACACCGATGTCGTCGTCTGGCACACGCTCGGCGTGTCCCACGCCGTGCGGCCGGAGGACTGGCCGATCATGCCGGTGGATCGGGTCGCCTTCATGCTCCGCCCGGTCGGATTCTTCCGTCGCAACCCGGCGGTCGACGTGCCGCCGAGCGAGCCGGGTCACTGCCGGGCCGGTGGGGAAGGCCGCGGTCATTGTGGTAGCCTCGGCTCCGATGAATGAGAATCACCTCCACGATGTGGAAACCGTTGGGAAGGACGGTGCGGGGTTGAGTCTCTGGCACGAGCGCGCTGCCGCGCTCGTGCTGCCTGCCGGTGCGTTCATCGGCGGCGCTCCGATCGAGGCCGCGTCGGGGGCGACCCTGGCGGTCGTCAACCCGGCCACCGAGTTGCCGCTCGGGCCGGTCGCCGCCTGTGACGCCGTCGACGTCGACGCGGCGGTGGCCTCCGCCCGCGCCGCCTTCGAGGCCGGGAGCTGGTCGCGGCGCGCCCCGGCCGAGCGCAAGCGCGTGTTGCTCCGCCTCGCCGCGCTGATCGGGGCGCACGGCGAGGAGCTGGCGCTGATGGACTCGCTCGACATGGGCAAGCCGGTGGCGCGGGCGGCGACGCTCGACGTCCCGGGGGCGGCCGAAGTGTTCGCCTGGTTCGCCGAGGCCGCCGACAAGGTCTACGGCGAGGTGGCGCCGACCGGGCCCGAGGACCTCGCGTTCGTCACCCGCGAGCCACTCGGCGTCGTCGGCGCCGTGGTCCCCTGGAACTTCCCCCTCGGCATGGCCGCCTGGAAGCTGGCCCCGGCGCTGGTCGCCGGGAACAGCGTCGTCCTCAAGCCCTCCGAGGAGTCGCCCCACTCGGCCCTGCGGCTTGCCGCGCTGGCCGTGGAGGCCGGGCTGCCGGCGGGGGTGCTCAACGTGGTCCCCGGGACCGGGGAGGTCGCCGGCGCGGCGCTCGGTCGGCACCCCGGCGTCGACTGCATCGCCTTCACCGGCTCGACCGCGGTCGGCCGCAGGTTCCTCGGTTACGCCGCCGAGTCGGCCATCCGCCCGGTCTGGCTGGAGTGCGGCGGCAAGAGCCCGATCGTCGTCTTCGCCGACGTCGACGACCTCGACCTGACGGCGCGGATGGTCTGTGACGGCATCTTCACCAACCAGGGCGAGGTCTGCTCGGCCACCTCGCGGCTGCTGGTCGAGCGCTCGATCGCGGGGGAGCTGGTGGAGCGGGTGGCGCGGCTGGCGCGCGAGGTCCGGCCGGGGGATCCGCTCGACCCGGACACCACCTTCGGCTCCCTGGTCTCCGAGGAGCACACGCGTCGCGTGCTGGAGTTCATCGCCGACGGCCGCGCCGGCGCCCGCCTCCTCACTGGCGGCGAGCGGCTCCCCGGCCCCGGCTGCTTCGTCGAGCCGACGGTGTTCGAGGCGGTTGAGCCGGAGATGCGCATCTGGCGCGAGGAGATCTTCGGCCCGGTCCTCGCGGTGACGCCGTTCGACGACGAGGAGGAGGCCCTGCGGCTGGCCAACGACACGCCTTACGGGCTGGCGGCGTCGCTGTGGACCTCGCGGCTCGACCGCGCGACCCGCGTCGGCCGGCAACTGCGGTGCGGCACCGTCTCGATCAACGCGGTCGACGCCTTGAGTCCCTACACCCCGTTCGGCGGGTTCGGCCAGTCCGGTATCGGGCGCGATCTCTCGCTGCACGCGCTCGACAAGTTCACCGGCCTGAAGACGACCTGGATCAGGAGGCAAGCATGAAGCTCGGCTACTTCTTCACGATGTACAACCTGGATCGCGATCCCTACCGCGAGGTGCTCGATCACGCGATCGAGCAGACCCTGGCGATCGAGGAGGCCGGGTTCCACTCGGTGTGGCTGGGCGAGCATCACTTCGGCGGGGAGGGATGGGAGACGCTGCCGAACCCGCTGATGCTGGGGGCGAACCTCGCCGCCCAGACGACGACCCTGCGGCTCGGCCTCGCCGCCGTGATCCTCCCCCAGTGGCACCCGCTGCGGGCGGCCGAGGACGTGGCGATGCTCGATCAGCTCAGCAACGGGCGGGTCGAGTGCGGCGTCGGCAAAGGGATCGACATCCGCGCCCTCACCAACCTGAACCTCCTGAACCCGGACCGCCGCACGCCGGATGTGCAGAACGCCGTCTTCCTCGAGACCCTCGATGCGATGGTCGCCGCCTGGACCGACGACGCGATGCGCTTCGACGGTCAGTTCTACTCGTTCCCGCGCCCGGGCGTCCCCGATCCGACCCTCGGCTGGTTCCACGAGCGCAACCCCGGCTGGCGCGGCGACGACGGCGAGTACGTCGGCATGTCCCTGGTTCCGAAACCGATGCAGCAGCCCCACCCGCCGCTGTGGAACCTGACCGACTCCCCGGCGGGCTTCGCGCTGGCGGCCGAGCGCGGGATCGGCGCGCTGACCTGGTTGCGTTCGAGCCAGGCACTGCGCCAGGGCCTCGACCACTACCGTGACGTCGCCGCCGAGGCCGGGCGCGACCTCCGCCTGGGCGAGGGCTGCGGGGTGATGCGGACCTGCTTCATCGGCGAGACCGACAAGGAAGCGCGCGAGCTGGCGGAGCCCGCCGTCAACCTCATCTACCGCGACTATCTGGGGGGCGGCGGGCGCCGCTCGCGGCAGATCTACGCGGAGCCCGGTGAGACGCTCTCCGAGGAGGACGACGCGATGCCGTGGTTCGACTTCCTCGACGGCCGTGGGCACCTCCTGGTCGGCGGTCCGGAGACGATCGCCGAGCGCATCGACGGGATGGCGGAGGAGCTCGGCCTCGAGATCCTCCTGATCTGGAACTGGCTGCCGGGGGTGAAGCGGGCGGCGACGATGCGCTCGCTCGAGCTGTTCAACTCCGAGGTGATCCCGCGGCTGCGCAACGTCGAGCTGAGCAAGGCGCCGGTCGGCTGAGGCAGCGATGGATCCGGCCGAACGAGACGCGATCGGTTGGGCCGAGGGGATTCGCGCCGGGGAGGTGAGCGCGGCCGAGCTGTTGGCCGCGGCGGAGGCGGCGGCGAGCGCGCGGAACCCGGCGCTGAACGCCATCGTGACGCCGCTCTGGGATGCGCCGCGCCGCTCGCCGGACGCGGGGGAGGGGCCGCTGGCCGGCGTGCCCTGCCTGGTCAAGGACCTCGGTGTGACCTTCGCCGGCGTCCGTCACACGGCCGGCTCGCGGCTCGGTGCCGACGTCGTCGGCACCGTCGACAGCCCCTACGCGCGCCACCTGCTCGAGGCCGGCCTGGTCATCGCCGGGGTCACCAACACGCCGGAGTTCGGCGGCTCCTACCTGAGCGAATCGGCGTTGTTCGGGCCGACGCGCAACCCCTGGGACCTGGAGCGCACCGCCGGCGGCTCCAGCGCCGGCGCGGCGGCGGCGGTCGCCGCCGGGATCGTGCCGGTGGCCCACGGCAACGACGCCGGCGGGTCGCTGCGGGCGCCGGGGTCCTGTTGCGGCGTCTTCGCGCTGAAGCCGAGCCGCGGTCGCTCGCCGCGCGAGAACCCGCTTGGCACGGTGCTCGGCGACTGGCAGGTGGAGCACGTCCTGACCAGGTCCGTCCGTGACAGCGCCGCGGTGCTGGCGGCGGGCGGCCCGCCGCCGGACATCGAGCGGGAGCTGCGGCCGCGCCGCATCGCGGTCACCCTCGACGGACGCGGGGCCACCGTCGACACCGCCTGCAAGGCGGCGGTCGTCAAGGCGGCGGCGGCGCTCGAAGCGCAGGGCCACTCGGTCGACGTGGTCGAGCCGCCGAGCACCGATCCCGCCGCGGTCAGCGCCGCCGCCGGCCTCTGGGTCGACGCGGTGGCGGCGATGGTCCACGACATGGAAGCCCGCGCCGGCCGTCATGCCGGTGCCGACGACCTCGAGCCGCGGACCGCCTCGCTCCTGCGCGAGGCCGAAGGCCGGGGTGCCGAACAGCGGGCCAACGACTGGACCGCCCTGCACCAGCTCTGCCGTGACCTCGACGCGTTCTTCAACGTCTGGGACGTCTGGCTGACGCCCGCCCTGAGCGAACCGCCACCGCCGATCTCGCTCGGACAACAGACCCTGGCGCCCGAGGCCATGATCGACCGCGACGAAGGCTTCGCGATGTACCTGCCGCTGGCCAACATCACCGGCGGTCCGGCGGTCTCCCTCCCCGTCGCTACGACCGATGCGGGCCTCCCGATCGGCGTCCACGCGATGGGCCGCCGCGGCGAGGACGAGGTCCTTCTCCGCCTCGCCCGCTCCCTGGAGCGAGCCGGCGAGTGGACCTGCGGCCCAGGGCGCGTTCCGGTGGTGGGGTAGGACCCCGAGGGCGTGTCGGTCGCGGTTCGTGGCCTTCTCAAGCTGGCGCCCGCCTAGATCCGCGGCCCCCTCGAGCTGTCGCCCGTGGCGGAAAGGGACGCGGCCGTCTCGTCCACGGCCCTGGCAGGCTGTGGCCGTGGCCGAGACGGCCGGGGGTGCGGGGAGCGGGCGGGGGGAGCACGGAAGGCCCCCGGGGGGTGCGGGCGAGTGCGAGGCGGATCCCTCGCGGGGGCCTCACGGATCCCCCCATCCCGGCGTCCGGGGGCCGGAGGGTGCGACCGATCCGCCACGGGACCGTCACCGAAGGGAGACCTCGTCACGGAGATGCCGGGAACGTCACCCTTCCTCCCGCCCTTCGCC
>JAFDWO010000088.1 GCA_018268415.1 Actinomycetota bacterium
GCCTCCTCCCGTGTTGTCCAACCGTCACGGACGCGCTGCGTGGGTTTTCCACCGTATAGGGGGGTCAAAGCACGCAGCGCGTTCCCGGGCCCTCCTTCCAGGCCCGGGAACGGACCGAAGGTTGCAGAAAGGGTGACGTTCCCGGCATCCTCGTCACCGATCGGGGCGAGGTGTGGCCCCTCCCGCACGGACCCGTCACGTAAGTCCGACCTCCTCCCGTCCCTGTGCCGCCTTTTTCACGACCCCCTCCCGTCCCTGCGTCTCCCCCCATCCCTGTGTCGTCTTTTTCACGACCCCCTCCCGTCCCTGTGCCCGCCCTCCCCACGACCCCCTCCCGTCCCGGGCGCCTCATGGCGCTCACAGCCTGCCAGGAGCGCCATGAGGCGGCCGGGACCATCTCGGACGGGTGTGGGGGCCGGGGTCGGGGGGCAACGCGCCGCCGCGGCGCGACTCGGACGGCCGCAGGGATCGGGGTCGCGCCGCCACGCGCGCCCGCACCGCAAACTCGGACGGCCGCGGGGGCCGGATCGTGCCCCGCTAGGGTCCCGCCCATGACACGGGAACGTCGGGTGGTCGAGATGGGCATCGGGGACGTCGACCTGGTGGCGGGCCTCTGGAAGGAGATGGTCGCCCACCACCAGGAGGTGATCGACGGACGCTGGCCGGGTCGCACCCCGGAGGCGGCCTGGCAGATGCGGCGCGCTCAGTACGTGGACTGGCTCGACGCGGGCGACGGCGCGCTGTTCGTCGTCCCCGGCGCGAAGGAGCCGGAGGCGCCGCTGGGGTACGCGTTCCTGCGGATCGGCGGGGCGCCGCCGACGTTCGACTTCGGCGAGAGGTTCGGCGACCTCGAGTCACTCTCGGTGACGGCCGCGGCGCGGGGCGAAGGGATCGGCACGCTGCTGATCGAGCACTGCCGGGCACGTCTGCGCGCCGAGGGCGTCACCCACTGGGTCGTGACCGCGATCGCCGCCAACGTCGACGCCGTCCGCCTCTACGAACGCGAAGGCTTCGAGATCGCCTCGCACAACATGCTCGGCCGGGTCGCAGGCGAACGGCCGGACGCGGCGCTTTGAAAGAGTTGGCGAGCGTGGCGGCCTCCCTCAATCCACAGCTGACCGAGCTGTCGCTCGAGAGCCTGCGCCTGCGACGCAGCGCCAAGTGGCGCTACTTCGACCCCGACGTCCTCCCCGCGTTCGTCGCCGAGATGGACTTCCCGCTGGCCCCGGCGGTGAAGATCGCGCTCGCCGAGGCGGTCGAGCTTGACGACACCGGGTACGCGTATCCGGACGCGGTCGGGCTCGCCGATGCCTTCGCCGACTTCGCCAAGGCGCGACTCGACTGGGAGGTCGACCCGGCGGGGGTCTCCGCCGCCCCCGACGTCGTCAACGCGATCACCTCGCTGCTGCGCGTGATCGCCGTGCCTGGCGACCGCGTCGTCATCAACACGCCCGTCTACCACCCGTTCTTCGCGATCATCGAGGAGCTCGGATTGCAGCCGGCCGAAGTGCCGCTGGTCGACGGCGCGCTCGACGTCGACGGGATCGACGCCGAGTTCCGCCGTGGTGCCGTCGCGCTGATCCTCTGTAGCCCCCATAACCCGACGGGCACGCTGCCGACCGGGGGGCAGCTCAGCGCCCTCGCCGCCGCCGCGGCCCAGCACGGCGCCTGGGTGCTGAGCGACGAGATCCACGCACCGCTCACCCTGCCGGGCGCCCGCCACGTCCCCTTCCTCGGGGTGTCCGAGGAGGCGCGCCAGCACGGCATCGCCCTCGTCTCGGCCTCGAAGGCGTTCAACCTTGCCGGCCTCAACTGCGCCCAGTTCGTGACCGCGTCGGAACGCGCCGCCGCGGTGGTCGGCAAGCTCCCCTTCGCCGCCACCCACGCGGGCCACTTCGGCGTGCTGGCGAGCGTCGCGGCCTACCGCGACGGAGCGGCCTGGCTCGACGACGTGATCGCGGTCGTCGACCACAACCGGGCGCTGCTCGCCGAGCTGCTCGCGGCGAAGCTCCCCGAGGTCGGCTACACGCCGCCACGGGCTGGGTACCTGACCTGGCTCGACCTGCGCGCGCTCGGGCTCGGCAACGATCCCAGCGAGGCGCTGCTGGAGCGCGGACGCGTCGCCCTCAATCCGGGCCCGACCTTCGGCCCGCAGGGAGTCGGCCACGCGCGGCTCAACATCGGCACCTCCCCGGCGCTCGTCGAGGAGGCAGTGAAGCGGATCGGGAAGGCGGTGGGACGTGACTGAATCGGCGGGGGCGCCAGGGGTGGCAGAGTTCGAGATCGAGCCGATCGAGGCGGAGGCGCGGCGCTGGTTGGACGCGCTGGAGGCGGAGACCGGGCCGCTCGCCCTCTTCGACGCGCACACCCACTTCGGCCGCCACGACCCCGACGAATTCCGCCAGGAGCCCGAGGAGCTCGTCGCGACGATGGAGAACGCGGGCGCCCGGGCGATCACCTTCCCGATGCACGAGCCCGACGGGTACGCGGCGGCCAACGACGAGGCGCGGGAGATCGAGGCGAACGCGGGTGGGCGGATCGTCCACTTCTGCCGGGTCAACCCGCACGACGGGGCACTGGCGGAGGCGAAGCGTTGTCTCGACCTCGGCGCGCACGGGATCAAGCTCCACCCGCGGGCCGAGCAGTTCGCGATGTCCGAGGCGGCGGTCGAGGACCTGACCCGACTCGCGCAGGATCGAGGCGTGCCGATCCTGATCCACGCCGGGCGCGGCATCCCGGCGCTCGGCCACGACACGCTGGAGCTGGCGCGGCGCTATCCCGGCGCCCGCTTCATCCTCGCCCACGCCGCCGTGTCGGACCTCGCCTGGCTCTGGCACCAGCTGCCCGAGCACCCCAACCTCTTCGTCGACAGCTCCTGGTGGAATCCGGCGGATTTCGTCGCCCTGTTCAGCCTGGTGCCGCCCGGCCAGATCCTCTGGGCGAGCGACAACCCCTACGGCCAGCCCCTCCACGCCGCCGGCTTCCACCTGCGCTACGCGCTCCAGGTCGGGCTCGACGGTGATCAGATCCGGGCGATCGCGGGCGGCCAGGTCGAGCGCATCCTGAACGGCGAGGAGCCGCTCGACCTCGGTCCGGCAGCGGGCCCGCCCGGCGCCCAGGACCCGGGCATGGAGCGCGTCGTCTCCCACCTCACCTCGGCGATCGGCCGGGCGATGGCCGAGGGCGATCCGAGCGAGTCGGTGGCCCTGGGACGCCTGGCGGTCGACCTCGACGGCCCCGAGGCCGAGACCGGGCGGGCGATCCTCCACCTCCTCGACCTCGCCGACCGCCACCAGGGCCCGCCGCCGCCCGGCCGCCGCTTTCCCCGCGCCGCCCAGTTCGTGCTGGCAGCGTTGACGGTGGCGCGGACCCCCGGCATCGCGTTACCGTCGGAAACCTGAAAGAGATCTTCACCATCGGCGTCTACGGCGCCGACGTCGACGGCTTTCTCGCGACGCTGCGCGAAGCGGGCGTGACCCTGCTCCTCGACGTCCGCCAGCGCCGCGGCGTGCGCGGCGCCCGTTATGCGTGGGCGAACGCGGCGCGGCTCGAAGCGTCCCTCCGGCAGGCCGGGATCGGCTACCAGCACCTGCCCGAGCTGGCGCCGACCACCGCCATGCGCGAAGTCCAATACGAGGCCGACGCCGAGCGAGGCGAGGGCAAACGCGACCGCACCGCCCTCTCCCCCGCCTACGTCGAGCGCTACGTCGAGGAAGTCCTCGACCCCGCCGACCTCGACCCCCTCATCCGCTTCGTCGGCCGCGCAAGCGCCGCCCTCTTCTGCGTCGAGCGCGACCCCGCCGCCTGCCACCGCTCCCTGATCGCCGCCCGCCTTGCTCGCGACCGAGGCGCCCGGATCGTCAACCTCCGCGCCTGACCCCCCGTCCGCGGCGTCCGCGCCTTGCCGTAACCGGTGCGACAAAGCGCGGACGTGGAGGAAGCGTTGACGGCCGGCGCCCGAAAAAGGATGGGTCCCGGGGAAGCCGGCGGCCAGGGAGGATGCCCCTTGAGAAGCCGGCGCCCCGGGAAGAGATGCGGCCCCTGAAGCTCTCGCCCGCGAAACGGACGCGGCGAGGGAGGCTGGCGCCCGAGGAATGGGATGCAGCCCCCATCGAGTTGTCGCCCTAGGGGAAGGCCCCGGCCCCCTCGAGCTGTCGCCTCCAGGCGAAAGGGATGCGGCCGTCTCGTCCACGGCCCGGGCAGGCTGTGGCCGTGGCCGAGACGGCCGGGTATGAAAGCGGTGGAGGAAGGCCCACGGGAGATCCACGGGAGTGCCACGGATCCGTGACGGATCCGCCACCGAACCGGAACCTCGTCACGGAGACGTAGGGAACTCCACACCTCCTCCCGTGTTGTCCAACCGTCACGGACGCGCTGCGTGGGTTTTCCACCGTATAGGGGGGTCAAAGCACGCAGCGCGTTCCCGGGCCCCCTTCTCCGGCCCGGAAAGGGACCGAAGGTTGCGGAGAGGGTGACGTTCCCGGCATCTTCGTGACCGATCGGGGCGAGGTGTGGCCCCTCCCGCACGGACCCGGCACGGAAGTCCGACCTCGTGCCGTCCCTGTGTCGTCTTTTTCACGACCTCCCCCCGTCCCTGCGTCTCCCCTCATCCCTGTGTCGTCTTTTTCACGACCCCCTCCCGTCCCTGTACCCGTCTTTCCCCACGACCCCCTCCCGTCCCGGGCGCCTCATGGCGCTCACAGCCTGCCAGGAGCGCCATGAGGCGCCCGGGACGCAGCTCGGACGGGTGCGGGGTCGGGGTCGGGGGGCATCTCGGACGGATGCCACACCCACGAGCCGCGCCCGGCCCGCCTTGGCGGTCCCGTCCCTTCCGCTGTTCCTTATGGCGCCCTGGGCGCCATAAGGAACAGCGGAGCGATCCCGGGGACGGCGGGCGGCCGCGGGTCGCTCCGCATCGCCACCCGGGCGCCGCACCTCGGACGGGCCGAGGGCGCGCCCGCAACCGCGCCCCGCGCTGCAACTCGGCCAGCCGCCCAGGCCGGGGCCGCGCCGCATCTCGAGTCGGGCGCCATCTCGGACGGGCGGGAGGGCCAAGGGCCCGCCCTCGAACGACACCGATCCCACTCCCGACCCCCGTCCCCACCTACCCTGATCCCATGACCGAGGACCCCTTTCACCTCCAGCGCTTCGTCGACGCGCAAGAAGACGCGGCAATCTACGCGCGGGCGCTCGCGGAGCTGCGGGCCGGGCGCAAGCAGGGCCACTGGATCTGGTTCGTCTTCCCGCAGGTCGCCGGGCTCGGCATGAGCCCGATGTCGCAGGCCTACGCGATCCGCTCGGTCGAGGAGGCGCGCGCCTACCTTGACCACCCGCTGCTCGGGGCGCGCTTGCGCGAGTGCACCGAGGCCCTCCTCGACACCGCCCCCGACGCCACCGCCGAGCGGATCCTCGGCGGCATCGATGCGATCAAGGTCCGCAGCTCGATGACCCTTTTCACCCGCGCCGCCCCCGAGGAGCAACTCTTCAAGAGCGCGCTGGCCCGCTTCTACGCCGGCGCACCCGACCCCGAAACCGACCGCCTGCTTGCCGCGAAACCCCGCCTCGGCTCTTAGAAGCAGGGACGACACCCGACGGCCACCCGACGAACCTCCCCGCCGTTCGTGGGAGAGGCGGCCCTCCCGCTCCCTCCTCGCGTCGCAGTCGAAGCCGCTAGTAGCCGGCCGGATGGCGGACCACGTAACCCGCCGTCGAGACCATTTCCGGGTGCCAACGCGGCCCGGTGCCGCTGGAGTCGCCCGCGGTGTCCCAGCGGACGCCGTCGATCACCGCGAAGGCATGTCCGGCGTTGGCGTAGACGGTGATCCAACGCCCCTTGCCCGCGACACCCCAGCTCATCATTTCGCCGGAGTCCATCGGGGTCTTGATCAGACCGGCACCGTGGAGGGCGAAGCTGACCGCACCCGAGCAGTCGTACCCCGGGCTGGCCCAGCGGGCGTGGCCGCCGCCCCAGATGTAGGGAAGCGTGTGGATCCGGTTGGCCGCCGTGATCGCCGCCTTCACCGCGGCGGGAGCGCTTTCCGGCGGCGCAACGACGCCTTCGACCAGCGTCCCCGGCGTCACCGGTAGGCAGCTGCGCACCCCTTCGGGGCTGAGCGTGCATTCGGTCGAGCCCGGGGTCGGGGTCGATTCGGTGGCCGGCTGGCCGGTGACGGCGGCGGTCATGCTCGTGGGGCTCAGACCACCACCAGCGGCCGAGGCACCTGCCGGGAAGACAACCGCGACGATCACTCCGATCGCCAGCGCCATCCGTGCTTTCCAACCCACCCCGTGGGAACCGAGCAAAACCGATCTCCTTTGTCGGCCTACGGGGTTAGCTGTCGGGCTGGCGCTGAAGGAGCCTGCGCTCCCACCAAAGGTGGATTCGCCCCAAAACTCGGTTCCCCCGTTCCAAGGTTTTTCGGCCCCTGGATTCGGCTTACCGGTCCTTGATGGCGGAGCAGTGTATCGACTGCGGTGGCGGAAAGACGAAAGAAGTTTCCCGCACGTTGCAGGGAAAGCCCTTTATGGGCCGATCAGAGCAGCGATGTCTGGCGGGTCGACCAGGCGGGATCGGGACGGCCCGACCCCTCCAGCTCGAGCAGCGCCTGCTTGCGATGAAGGCCCCCGCCATAGCCGGTGAGCGAGCCGTCGGCGCCGATCACCCGATGGCAGGGGACGATGATCGAGACCGGGTTGCGGCCGTTGGCGGCGCCGACGGCACGGGCGCGCTGCCACGGCTCGACGTCGGTGCGAAAGACGTCAGGGTCGACGCGGGCGGCGAGCCCGCCGTAGCTCTCGGTCTCCCCGTACGGGATGTCGAGAAGACAGCGCCAGACGGCGCGGTCGAACGGCGTGCCGCGCATATCGAGCGGGACGCCGAAGGTGCGCAGCTCGCCCCGGAAGTAGGCCTCGAGCTGCTCGATCACCGCGGGCATCGGCGCTCGCGTCGACTCCGGCGGGACCGGCGTCTTGCCGGGGAACCAGAGGCCGCGGAGCCCCGCCTCGCCGGCGATCAGGGTCAGTGGCCCGATCGGGCTCTCGTAGATGTCCCAGGTGACTTCCGCGTCGTTCATCCGTGATCCTCCTGTCGCTTGTCATAGTCAAACGCGCGCAGCGGCGCAAACGTGAGGCCGGGCCCGCGCCGAGTCCAGGTCGCGGGTGGGCGGGCCCCCGACCCCAGGACGCTCCGCGCCTAGGATGGAGCCGTGTCCCAAACGAACGCCTCCGCGACGCCTGCGACCCGCACCCCGTCCGCCGCGCCCGGCACGGAGCCGGCGACCCCCGCCGTCGCCATCCGCCCCCCGGAGCCCGCCGACCGCGACGCCTTCATCGCGGCGATGAAGGCGAGCGCCGAGCTGCACCGCCCGTGGCTGACGCCGCCGGTCACGGTGCCCGAGTTCGACGCCTGGCTCACCCGCGCCAACCGCCCCGACTTCGACGCCAGCCTCGCCGTCCGCCCCGAGGACGGCGCGATCGTCGGCTACTTCAACATCAGCCAGATGGTCCGCGGACCGCTCCAGAGCGCATTCCTCGGCTATGGCGGGGTCGCCGAGTGGAGCGGCGCCGGCTACATGACCGTGGCGCTGCGCCTGGTCCTCGAGCGCGCCTTCACCGACCTCGCCCTGCACCGGCTGGAAGCCAACATCCAGCCCGGCAACGCCGCCTCGATCGCGCTGGTCGAGCGCTGCGGCTTCATCCGCGAGGGCTTCTCCGAGCGCTACCTGAAGATCGGCGGGCACTGGCGCGACCACGCCCGCTTCGCGATCCGCGCCGAGCAGTGGCGGGCGTGGCGGAGCTGACCCGCTGCGCCTGGGCGGGGTCGGACCCGCTCATGCGGGCCTACCACGACGAGGAGTGGGGCGTGCCCGAGCGCGACCCGCGCGCCCTCTGGGAGAAGCTGCAGCTCGACGGCTTCCAGGCCGGCCTGGCCTGGATCACGGTGCTACGCAAGCGTGACGCCTTCCGCACCGGCTTCGCCGGCTTCGACCCCGAGACGGTCGCCGCCTTCGGCGAGGCCGATGTCGAGCGGCTGCTCGGCGACGCCGGGATCATCCGTTCGCGCCAGAAGATCGAGGCGACGATCGGCAACGCCCGCGCCTACCTCGAGATGCACGAGGCGGGCGACGACTTCGGCGACTTCTGCTGGGCCTTCGTCGACGGCAAGCCGCTGCGGGGCGACGGGGTCGAGATCTTTGCCAAGACCCCCCTCTCCGAAGCCTTCTCCAAGGAGCTCAAGCGGCGCGGCTTCAAGTTCGTCGGCCCGACGATCGTCCACGCCTGGATGCAGGCGGTCGGGCTGGTGAACGACCACAGCGTGGAGTGCTTTCGCCGCGACCAGGTTTGAGCGGGGCGAGACGGGAACCCTTCGATCCGGTCAGAGGGGGCGGCGGAAGCGGTCGACCCTGCTGAGGACCCCGTAGGGCTGCTCGGTCCTCGTGGTCCCGTCGGGCCGCCAGCCTTCGCCTTCGTAGAAGCGGGCCGCGCGGTCGTTGCCCTGCAGGACCCAGAGGATCGCGTCGGTGAAGCCGGCCTCGTGGAGGCGGCGGCGGGCCTCGGCCATCAGCAGGCGGCCGACGCCGCCGCGATAGCGGTCCGGGTCGACGTAGAGGGCGTAGACCTCGCCGAGGCCGGGCGCGTCCTCGTCGCGGCAGGGGCCGAAGGTGGCGAAGCCGGCGATCGCCTCGTCGCCGTCCTCCCCCGCCTCGACCGCCAGCACCGTCGTCGGCGCCGTCGGGTCGCCCGCCGCGAAGGTGTAGCGGGCCGCGCGCTCGCGCGGGTCGAGCGCGTCGAGGAACTCGGCCGCGATCAGCCCGCGGTAGGCGTCCTGCCAGGTCCGGACGTGGAGGTCGGCGACGGCCGGCTCGTCGCCCGGCCGCGCGTCGCGCAACTCGATCATCGAGCCAAACGTACCCACCCGCGGCGTCGCGACGTCAGGAGGCGCAGCGGCGAAATTGAGGCCGGCCTTAGGTCGGCCCCATAAGTTCATGAGCCGTGCATGGCCCCCGCCGCCTCCTCCCCCTTGCCCCGCTCGCGGTCGGCGCACTCGCCCTCGGGCTGCTGCTTCCGGCCTGTGGCGGCGGTGGCCCGACCAACGCCGCGGTGACGCTGCCCGGCATCGCCGGCGGCGACGCGATCCCGGCCAAGAACGCGCCGCCGATCGAACTGACCGACCAGCACGGCAAGAAGATCGACCTGGCCAAGCTGAAGGGACGCTCGGTCCTGGTCGCCTTCCTCTACACCCACTGCACGGACCTCTGCCCGATCGTCGCGGGCAAGCTCCATACCGCCTACGCGCAGCTGAAGAAGTCCGAACGGCCGCTGTTCCTCGCCGTCTCGGTCGATCCCGCCCACGACACCCGGGCCAGCGCCGCCGCCTTCAACCGACGCCACCGCACCGTCGGGGAGATCGACTGGCTGCTCGGCTCCCGCGCCGAACTGGAGAAGGTCTGGAAGGCCTGGGGCGTGAAGCCCCAGCACAACGCGAACGACCCCGAGGAAATCGAGCACAACGCCGAAATCTTCGCGATCGACCCGCAGGGCCAGATCCGGGCGCTCTACCCGCCGACCTTCAAGCCCGAAAAGCTCGCCGAAGGCACCCGCACGCTGGCACGGCTGTGAGGCGCGCCTGGCGGGCCGCGCCGCGCGCCCGCTGGGTCGCGGCGGTCGGGCTCGTCGTCGCCGCGGTGGTCGTCGCCGAGGTCGTCGGCGGTGGGGGCTCCACCGACACCGCGCGCCCCGCCCCGCCGCTCCCGACCAAGGCGCTCCGCCCGCCCGCCGTCAACCTCACGGCGCTGCGCGGCAAGCCCGCGTTGATCGACTTCTTCGCCAGCTGGTGCGCGCCCTGCGCGGAAGAGGCGCCGACCCTGCGCAGGCTGTCGGCCTCGCTCGCGGGGCGCGCAACGGTGGTCGCGGTCGACTGGGACGACTCCGGCGGCGCCGCCCGCGCTTTCGTGCGGAAGCAGGGTTGGAGCTTCCCGGTCCTCGCCGATACCTCCGGAGCAGCGGGCGAACGGTACGGCCTGATCGGGCTGCCAACCTCCTTCGTGCTCGACCCGCGGGGGCGCATCGTCGCCACCTTCCGCGGCCCGCAGAGCGAGGCAACGCTCCGCCGCGCGCTCCTCGAAGCCGCTTGACCAAGCCAGAAACCCCTGCAACTCCCCCACCAATGGGCTATTTCACCGGAACATCGGGCAGTCGCCGTGTTGAAGGATCAGAGTCTCATCAACTACGGAAGGACGACATGACCCACGTCAGCACCCGGCCGGTCGCCCTCCGGATGATCGTCGGGGCAGCGGCCGTGATCGCGGCGCTCCTCGCCTTTGTCCCCGCCGCCAACGCGGCGCGCGACCCGATCTCCGGCGGTACCACCGACCTCCATCTGAAGAAGGGCTTCCTGAAGAAGCTGACCAACCTCGGGGTCGGCCTCGCCGGCGTCGGCACCGGCCAGGTGAACGGCAGCGCGATCCACCTGCCGGTCACCGAAGGGATGTTCGACCCGACCAACGCGCAGGGTCACATCACCAGCCCGGGCGGCTTCCAGCTCGTGAAGGGCGCCAAGACGGTGCCGATCACCGAGGTCGAAGCGAACACGGTCCACGGCTTCGTGCGCGCGACGATCGCCGGCGCCCACATGCAGCTCGGCACCTTCGCCAACGCGACCACCGGCCGCGAAGGCTTCGGCGCGCGGGTCAAGGCGGGTCAGCTGATGCTGACCCAGAAGGCCGCCAACCGCATCTCCAACAAGCTCGGCCTGCAGGGGTCCAAGCGGATCAACGCGCGGGTGATGAGCAACGAGTTCAACATCACCGTGCCGAAAACGGTGACGCTCCTCGGCCAGAACGAAGCGACCCTCGAAACCGCCGCCGGCGTGATCAAAAAACTCGGCGAAAAGGGCGTGCAGCCGTCGGGGATCAACCCGATCGCCCCGGCCAAACAGCCGAAAGCCGCCAACTTCACCTTCCCGATCACGGGCGGGACCGTGGCGCCGGACGGCAGCACCGGCCAGGTGACCACCGCGGGCGGCGTGGAAATCCTGAAGAAAGGCAAAACCGCCTCGCCGCAGATGAAGATCACCAACGTGATCCTCGAACTGCAACAGAAGACCGCGACCGTCGAAATCGAAATCCTGCCGACCCCGGGTCAGACCGGGCGGTCCTCGATCGTCGAACTCGTCTTCCCGAGCAACTCGATCCAGACCAACCCGACGACGCGTCAGATCACGATCCAGAAGGCCGAAGCGAAGCTTCAGGCCCCGGCCGCGACGACGCTCAACTCGGTGTTCAACCAGGGCGACGAAAAAGCGCCCCCGGCGAGCAGCGAATTCGCCGGCGGTGAACTGTTCGGCACGTTCTCGGCAACGCTTCAGGCCCAGTAGGACGGCGGAAGCGCCAAGGATCGCGGCGGCGCCGGGGAGACCTGGCGCCGCCGCTTTTTTATGCCAATAGCTGAAGCATTCATCGATTGATAGTCTCCTCCACGATGTCCGCCGCCGCCCCACAGGGCCCGCCCGAAGAGGTGCAGATCGCGACGCTCCTGGCCCGCGTCGGCAGCTCCCAGGCAAGCGCCTTCGCCGCCCTCCTCGCGCCACTCGACCTGCGCCCGAAGCAGTTTGGGCTGATGAACGTGGTGGCGCTGGCCGACGGTCCCTCCCAGGGCGAGATCGGTGCCGCTATGGGGATCGACCCAAGCGGGCTGATCGCGACCATCGACGACCTCGAGGAGCGTGGCTGGCTGGAGCGGCGTCGCGACCCCGACGACCGCCGGCGCAACGTCGTCGTCCTCACCGAAGCGGGGACGGCAAAGCTTGCCGAAGGCCGCGCCGCGGCCCTCCGGCGGGCGCGAGAGCTGACCGCGCCGCTCAGCGCGAAGGAGCGCCGCGCGCTGCGCGATCTCCTCGCGAAGATCGCATAGAGAGCAGCGCCCCGACCACCAAGAGGAGGACGGCGGCGTTCAGCGCCAGGTCGGCGAGGTTCATGCTGCCGCCGCCGGCGCTCGGCGCGAGCCAGTCGACGACCCCACCCCGCAACGGTCCGGGGCCGCGGAAAAGGCGATCGAGACCGTTGCCCAGCGCGCCGCCGAGGAACAGCCCGAGCGCGATCGCGCCGATCCGGTCGAGTCGCAGGCGGGAGATGGCGACGATCAGGGCGATCGCGGCGACCACGGTGAAGACGGAGATCAGCACCGTGTGCCCCGCCCAGCGGCCGCCGGGCCCGGCGAAGTTGCGGAAGAGCTCCAGGTGCAGACCGCCGACGATGTGAACCGGCCCGTCCGCGAGCAGCCGGGTGGCGAGCTGCTTCGTGAGCTGGTCGGCGAGGAGGACCGCGGCCGCGACCCCGAAGGCGAGCCGCCGGTGGCCCCGGCGACCGGTTGAACCCTCATCGCGCTGTCGTCGTAGTGCGGGAACGTACCCAAGCTACAAGGAGGCCATGGTGAGAAGGACCTACCTGACGATCGGAGCACTCGCATTGATCGGGTTGCTCGCAATCGCCGGCTGTGGAGGCGGCGGCTCCTCGACGTCGACGAACAAGGGCGAAGGCGCCGAATCGGCGAGCAACACCGGCGGCTACGGGGCCGCGGAAGAATCCGAACCCAAGGCGCAGTCCACGGGCGGCGGGGAATCCACCGGGACGGCCGCGGTCGTCAAAGTCATGAGCACGCCGACGCTTGGCAAGGTGATCGTCGACTCCCAGGGCATGACGCTCTACGACTTCCGCAAGGACAAGGGCACGACCTCGGCCTGCTACGGCGAATGCGCGGTGGCCTGGCCGCCGCTGCTCACCTCCGGCAAACCGCAGGCACAAGGGGGCGCCCGGGCCTCGCTGCTGGGGACGACGAAGCGTAAGGACGGCACCGTCCAAGTGACCTACGCCGGTCACCCGGTCTACGGGTTCGTCGAGGACAAGGTGCCGGGCGAAACGAACGGCAACGACTTCACCGGGTTCGGCGCACCGTGGTACGCGCTGCTGCCGAACGGGGAAGAGCCCGCGGGGAGCTGAGCCCGCGGGGCGTCCGCCGCGGGGTCGGGCGCTAGGGCTCGGTGTGGACGACGACGTCGACGATCCGCGCCGAGCCCTCGGGCCGGCTACGACGGATCTCCTGCTCGAGCCGCCGCGCCATGTCGTGGGCGGCCTCGAGCGTGGTGTCCGGACTGGCGACGACGTCGACGAAGACGACCAGCCCGAGATCCGTCGCCAGCAGTTTGAGCCGCCGCGGCGCGGCCCCGGTGCGGTCCTCGACCAGCGCCGCGATCCGCCCCGCCGCGGCGTCGTCGGTGGCGGCGGTCACCGCGAACGGCTCCTCCAACGGCTCCAGGTGCGTCTGCACGTCATCGACGTCCGACTCGCGGCGCAGCGCCGCCTCGATCCGCTCGGCAACCTCGTGGGCGACGGCGAGCGGCGTCTCCGCGTCGAGCTTCAGGTGCATCGAGACACCACACCGCCCGTCGCGACGGTAGATCGCGATGTCGTGGGCTTCGTGGACGGCGGGCTCGGCGAGGGCGACCGCGAGGGCGCGGGCGCGCAGGTCGAGGCCCTCGCGCAGCGGCTCGACGTGGACGACGACGTCGGAGTCGGGGAGCGCGCCGCGGACCGCGGCCTCGACCTCGTCGGCAACGCGGTGGCTCGCGACCAGCGCCTGGTCGGGAGCCGCGCCGATCGTGGCGTCGGCGAAGTAATGGCCGCCCGACTCGCGCAGGCGGAGCTGGCGCAGCTCGACGTCGTCGAGGGCGCGGATCGCCGTTTCGGCCTCCTCCTGCGCGGCCGCGGGCGAGGTGTCCATGAGCACGCGCGCGTTCTCGTAGATGAGGCGCGAGGCGGCGGCGAAGATGATCACGGCAACAAGCAGCGAGGCGATCGCGTCCCCCTGCTGGAAGCCGAGCGCGACGGCGACGATCCCGAGCAGGACGGTGAACGACCCCGCCATGTCACCGGCGAAGTGGAAGGCGTTGGAGCGGAGCGCCGCGGACTTGTAGTGCCTGGCGGTGCGGAGGGACACGAGGACGCGGCTGATGTCGATCGCGAGGGCGATCGCGATCACGGCGAAGACGTACCAGGCGGGGTCGAAGCCGTGGTCGTTGCCGGAGCTGAGGCGACCGACCGCCTCGATCACCACGTAGACGCCGCCGCCGATCAGGATCGCCGCCTCGCCCAGCGCCGCGAGGTTCTCCGCGCGCCGGTGCCCATAGGGATGCTCGCGGTCGGGCGGCTGGCCGCCGAGGCGCACCGCCAGCAGCGTGAGGATCGCCGCGACCACGTCCCCGCTCGACTCGATCCCGGCGGAAACCAGCGCCAGGGAGCCGGTCGCGATCCCGGTCACGAGCTTGAGCGCGACGAGGACCACCGCGGCGCCGATCGACACCAAAGCCGTCTGCGTCTGCCCGCGGGGAGTCATGGGGATGAGCCTATGGGGCGCAGCCAGGACGACGTCGCCCGGAGGGTACGGACGACGTGGTCCGGTTCGTACTTGATCTGGCCGTGGGTGAAGCGGAGGCAGGTCAGGCCCGCGGCGGTGTGGTCCTGATCACGTTCGCGGTCCTTCCTCTGCTCGGCCGGGGTGCGGTGGTAAGTGAGGCCGTCGGTCTCGATCACCAGGCCGAGGTCGGCAAGGTAGAAGTCGACCTCGTGGCCGGTCACGTGGACGGAGGTCCGCGGCGTCGGCAGGCCCGCCGCGCGGACGAGCGGCAGGAACGCCCGCTCGAGCTCGGTGCGCGTGTAGCGAAAGGTGGCTCGATCGATCGTCGCCCGCAACCGCGCGACGCCCGGCTCGCCGGGATGATCGTCGAGCGCCTCGCGCAGGTCGTCGGTGCGCACGAGCCCCAGTTTGTCCGCCTCGTTCATCGCCCGCTCCAGCTGCGGGCGGCCGTGGCGGCCGGCGAGGTCGATCAGCGTCTGCACCGGCGAGGTGATCGGGATTCCTTCGTAGAAGCCGTACCAGCCGTCCCGCAGAGTGGGACGGCGGTGGACCCGGATGCCGGGTGGACGGATCTCGTCGGGAGAACGCCGCGAAACCTCGATCGCGGCCGCCTGCTCCGTGCCGATCCTGAACAACGCCGCCGCACTCGAGTGACTCAACGCAGCCATCCCCGGTCCACCACACGCGAGGACCGCCGCCATCCAACGTCCCTGCGGCGTCAGCTCCGGCCGTCCCACCGAATAGACCCCTCGCCCGATGAGATGAAGTCGGCCTCGGGCGAGGCGGTGCTTGATCCCATCCACCGTCAATCCGAGCGCGAGCAGCTGACGGCGCGTCACAACGCCGTGCTGGGAGCGGGCAAGCGCCCAGGCGCCGCGCGAGCGGCCGGCCGCTCGCTGAGTTGAGGGCGTCATAGCGCCCTTAAGTCAGCGAGCGGCGGAACCTCTCCCCCCTGCCGGCCCTCGCCGGCGCGGCTTTTCTCGCTCAGAGCGGGCGCAGGCGGTCGAAGCGGGTGGCTGGGCCGCTCGGGTGGAGGCGCGCTTCGACGCGTTCGAGGAGGCCGGAGGTGATCAGGGCCTCGACCGCAGCGACGATCGCGGCGGCGTCCAAGCCCTCACAGCGCTCCTCGAGGTCCTCCTCCGCCAGACCCTCGTCGCCGGCCAGGAGGACGGCTCTCAGCACCTCACCCTGAGCTTCTCGTTCCTCCCGTCTACCCGCGCCTGCCACTCGTTCGAGCGTACCAGGAATACGAACGTATGTTCGTATCACCGCCGGGCGCCCTCGCGCCACCCGTCACGAGCGTCGTCCTCCGGTCGGACCTCATGCCGGGGGCATAGACTGGCGTCCCTTGCGAAGCCAGGAAACGATGCGCGTCGCCCTCCTCACGGGCGGCACCGGCGGGGCCAAGCTCGCCGCCGGGATGCAGGAGGAGCTCGGTGGCGGCCTGACGGTGATCGCCAACACCGCCGACGACGTCGAGACGCTCGGCGTCCACGTCTCCCCCGATCCCGACCTGGTCACCTACTGGCTCACCGGCGAGATCGACGAGGAGCGCGGCTGGGGCATCCGTGATGACACCTACACGGTGATGGAGCGGCTGGCCGACATCGGGGCGCCGAACTGGTTCAGCCTCTCCGACCGCGATCTCGCGACCTGCCTCTACCGTCGCGAGTTCCTCAGCGCGGGCGGGCGCCAGACCGATGCGCAGGCCCAGATCTCGCGCGGGCTGGGGGTCCAGGCGACCGTGCTGCCGATGTGCGACGAGGCGGTCCGCACCCACGTGCTGACCGAGCACGGCCGGCGCGAGCTGCAGGAGTTCCTGATCCTCGACGCGGGCAAGCCGCGGGTCGACGGAGTCGAGCTCGACGGGATCGCCGAGGCGCGCCCGACGAGCGAGGTCCTGAACGCCTTCCGCACTGCCGACCTGATCGTCCTCGGCCCCTCCAACCCGGTGATCAGCATCGGCCCGATCCTCGCCGTGCCGGGGATGCGCGAGGCGATCGACGCCTCCCCCGCCCCGGTGGTCGCGGTCAGCCCCTACGTCGCCGGCCAGATCCTGAAGGGGCCGACGAACAAGTTCATGGAAGCGCTGGGGCGGCCGACCACGTCGGCCGGCGTGGCCTCCCTCTACGCCGGGCTGATCGACGCGATGATCGTCGACGAGGGCGACCCCGACCCGCCGCCCGCCGACCTCCCGACCCTCACCGCGAAGACCCTCATGGACGGCGCCGGGGGCCGGGTGCGCCTGGCGCGGACGGTGCTCGACTACGGCCAGACGCTGATCGACGCATGAGGGCCACCGCGGTGGTGCCGGTGAAGCGCTTCGCGCTGGCCAAGTCGCGGCTCGGCCCGGGGGTCGAGGCGACGCGCAAACCGGAGCTGGTGGCGGCGATGGTGGGCGATGTGCTCGAGGCGATCGGCCGGGCGCGGATGGTCGAGCGGACGATCGTGGTGAGCCAGGAGCCGCTGGCCGCGGAGTTGGCCGCGGCGGCGGGCGCCGAGCTGGTCAGCGACTTCGACGACGCGAGCCACAGCGCCGCCGCGATGACGGGGGCGCGCGCCGCGGCGGCGACCGGGGCGCGCTGCGTGGCGCTGCTGCCGGGCGACTGCCCGCTGCTCGACCCGCGTGAGCTCGACCGCATGCTGACCGGCGTCCCCGACCCCTACGTCGGGGTGATCCCCGATCGCCACGGGACCGGCACCAACGCGCTGGTGCTGGCGCCGCCGGACGCGATCGAGCCGAGCTTCGGCGAGGGCAGCAAGGAGCGCCACGTGGCGGCGGCGCGTGCCGCCGGGATCCCCTACGGCGTCGAGGAGCTGGCGTCCCTCGGCCTCGACCTCGACACGCCCGCGGACATCGTGGCGCTGACGATGCGGGTGGAGCGTGACGGCGGGGCGCGGCGAACGGCGAGGGCCCTGGGGATATGACCGGCACCGAAGTGCGCGTGCGGCCCGTCGTCGGCATCCCGGAGATCGCCGCGGGCGACCCGCTCGGCAAGCTGATCGCGGCGCGCGCCGGGGCGCTGGCCGACGGCGACGTGGTCGTCGTCTCGCAGAAGGTCGTCTCCAAGGCCGAGGGCCGCACCCGACGCCTCTCCGGCGTCATCCCCACCGCGGAGGCGAGCAAGCTGGCGCGAATCCTCGGCAAGGAGCCGAACCTGGTGCAGCTGATCCTCGAGGAGAGCGCCGAGGTGGTGCGGGCCGAACGCGGGGTGCTGATCGTCGAGACCAACCACGGGCTCGTCTGCGCCAACGCCGGGATCGACAGCTCGAACGTCGGCGACGCCGGGTCGGTGCTGCTGCTGCCCGAGGATCCCGACGCCTCGGCGCGCCGGCTGCGCGGGGAGATCGGCGGGGTTGCGGGCGCGCGGATCGGCGTGGTGATCGCCGACAGCTTCGGTCGCGCCTGGCGGATCGGCCAGGCCGAGATCGCCATCGGTTGCGCCGGGCTGGTGCCGATCGACGATTGGCGGGGGCGCGAGGACGCGACCGGCCGCGAGCTGATGGCAACCCAGATCGCGATCGCCGACGAGGCGGCGGCCGCCGCCGACCTGGTGCGCGACAAGGCCGCCGCCGTGCCCGCCGTGGTGGTCGGCGGCCTCAGCCGCTGGGTCACCGACGAGGACGGCCCCGGCGCCGCGGCGATCCGCCGCCCCCGCGAGGACGACCTCTTCCGCTAGGCACCGCTGTTGACGGGCCGAAAACTCCACCATGTCTGGAGCTTCCGGCCCGTCGACATCACTCACCGACGACGAGGACGGCGGAGCCCTCGATCTTTCCCGCCCGGACGTCTTCGAGCGCCTGCTGGGCGTCCTCCAGCGGGTAGGTCGTGACCGCCGCGCGGACCGGGACCTGCGGTGCGATCCGCAGCAGGTCGTCACCGTCGGCGCGGGTCAGGTTGGCGACCGAGCCGAGCGTCCGCTCCTCCCAGAGCAAGTCGTAGGAGAAGGCCGGGATCTCGCTCATGTGGATGCCGGCGCTGATCACGCGGGCGCCGCGGGCGCTCGCCTTGAGCGCCTGGACCATAAGCGGGCCGACCGCGGCGAAGACGATCGCCCCGTCGAGCTCCTCCGGCGGCAGCTCCGACGATCCACCCGCCCACTCCGCACCGAGGCTGCGGGCGAAGGCCTGCCCGTCGGTATCGCCGTCCCGGGTGAAGGCGAAGACGCGGCGCCCTTCGTGGACGGCGACCTGGCAGAGGATGTGGGCGGAGGAGCCGAAGCCGTAGAAGCCGATCCGCTCCGCCTCACCGACGAGGCGCAGCGCCCGATAACCGATCAGCCCGGCACAAAGGAGCGGCGCCGCCTCGGCGTCCGAGTAGGCCGGCGGGAGCGGGAAGCAGAAGGCCTCGGCGGCGACCGCGAACTCGGCGTAACCGCCGTCGACGTCATAACCGGTGAAGCGGGCGTTCTCGCACAGGTTCTCGCGCCCTTCGCGACAGTAACGGCAGGTGCCGTCGGCCCAGCCCAGCCAGGGGACGCCGACGCGGTCACCGAGCTCGAAGCGCCGCGCCCCCTCCCCCGCCGCGACCACCTCACCGACGATCTGGTGCCCCATCACCAACGGCAGCTTCGGCTCGCCCTGCAGCTCGGAGTCGTAGATGTGGAGGTCGGTACGACAGACGCCGCAGGTGCGGACGGCGAGCTTGACCTGCCCCGGCCCGGGCTGCGGCTCCGGCAGCTCAGCGGCCCGCAGTGGTTGCCCGGGCCGGTCGAGCACCATCGCGCGCATCGCCGCTCCTAGGCCGCCGCGTCCGCCGCGTACGTCTCGACGATCTCGTAGAGCGTCGTCCGCTGGGCGGGGATGCGGCCGGCCCTGCGGGCGGCCCCCACCAGGTCCTCGACCTCCAGGCGGACCCCGTGCCGGGACCCCGCCATGCGCGAGA
>JAFDWO010000089.1 GCA_018268415.1 Actinomycetota bacterium
CCGTCCCTGTGCCCGCCCTCCCCACGACCCCCTCCCGTCCCGGGCGCCTCATGGCGCTCACAGCCTGCCAGGAGCGCCATGAGGCGCCCGGGACCATCTCGGACGGGTGCGGGGGTCGGGGTCGGGAGGCCACGCGCCCCGCGGCGCATCTCGGACGGGTGCGGGGGTCGGGGTCGGGCCGCCACGCTCACCCGCGGCGCATCTCGGACGGCCGCCCCGTCCCCGAATCGCCCGGCAACCCGGACGGGCGGCGTGGTCGCGGGCCGCGTCGCACCTCGGGCGGCCGCAATGGCCGCGGATCGCACCGCCACGTCACCGCCCTCCCCCGCCCCGGACCCACCGCTAGCCCCCATCCCCGCCCTTCCACGCCCGGTACGCGTCCCTCATGCAGACGGCGCAGGGGCGGTAGCCGGCGGCGATCGCGGTCGCCTCGTCGGCGAAGAACACCCGGTGAGAGACGTAGCCGCCGCGGGCGATCGCGCGGGCGGCACCGGGACAATCGAGGCGGCCGTAGATCTTCGTGCGGCGGTGGCCGCCGAGGGTTCCCGGCAGGGTGCTCTCGTACGGGCGCCCGTCGGCGCCGATCAGGGTCCAGGTGCGCTTCCCGGTCACGTCGCGTCGTGGAAGATGATCCCGAGCGCGGTCCGCGAGCCGCTCCTCAACGTGCTCACCCCGTGGCGCATGCCGGCGCGGTGCCAGCCGCGCTTACCTGCCCCGGGGCGGTGGTGGGTCGGGAAGATGACGAACGCGCCCTGGGCCGGATCGATGACGTGGACACGGCTCTGCGCCCGCGGCCGCTGTTCGAGGAGGACGAACTCGCCACCCTCGAAGTCGACACCCGGCCGCGAGAGGATCGTCAGCACCTGGAAGGGGAAGAAGACCTCGCCGTAGAGGTCCTGGTGCAGGGCGTTCCAGTCGCCCTCGCCGTAACGGAGGATCAGCGGCGTCGGCCGCTCCTGGCCGGCGGCGGCACAGCGTTCGAGCAGTTCCTCGTGCCGGGCGGGATAGCGCTCCTTCTCCCCCAGTCGCTGCGCCCACTGGTTGGCCACCGGCGCCAGATGCCGGTAGAAGGCTGAGCGCAGTGCGCCGATCGGCTCCGGCAACGGGCGGTCGAAGTACCGGTAACGACCGTCGCCGAAACGGTGCCGCGCCATGTCGACGGTCGAGCGGAACCGCCCGCCGTCGAAGAGGGCCGCCAGCCCGGCGCACTCCGCCTCGTCGAGGACCGGCTCGGTGACGGCGAAGCCGCGCTCGTCCAGCCCTGCGGCAAGGCCGCCCCAGTCGAGCGCGTCGACTCGCTCCAACGGCGCGGTCGTGGTCCTGGTCATCTCTTCCTCTCCTCGCTTGCGATCTCAGAAGAAGAACGCGAGACCGTGGAGGAACGTGAGATGCGTGGCGTTTGGTCGAATCCAATGCTAGACGATTATTCGTTTAATCGCATATACTCCTGACGATGATCTTTACAACGCCCTCGATTACCCCGGTCCTTCAGGCGCAGCTCGACGAGCTCGCGCACCTGCGCGATGCCCTCGGCGAGGAGGTGAAGACGCCGAGCCGCTGGATGGGTTCGCTGCGGCGCGAGGTCCGGGCCAGCTCGATCGAGAGCTCGACCTCGATCGAGGGCTTCAGCGTCTCCCCCGAGGAAGCGCTGGCGATCACCAGCGGCCGCGAAACGGCCGACCGCGACGGCGCGAACCGCCGGGCGATCGCGTGCTACGCGCGGGCGATGGACCACGTCGGCACGATGGCGATCGATCCGAGCTTCCGCTGGCTCGACCGGGTGATCCTCGATCTACATTTCGACGCCTGCTCCTTCCAACGGGACCGCGACCCCGGCCTGTGGCGGACCGGGCCGATCGCGGTGACCGGGCCCGGCGGCACGCTCGACTACCGCGGCCCCGCGGCGGGCGAGGTGGTACCGCTGATGGCCGAGGTCGTCGCATGGCTGGCCGACGACGATCTCGGGGTCGACGTCGTCGTCCGGGCCGCGATGGCCCACCTGCACGTCATCTCGGTGCACCCCTTCCGCGACGGGAACGGTCGCGTGTCACGCATCGTCCAGTCGCTCGTCCTCGCCCGTGAGGGACTGGCGTCGCCGGAGTTCTTCTCGATCGAGGAGTACCTGGGCTCCAATACCCCCGACTACTACGCCGCCCTGCGGCAGACCCAGGGAGGCAGCTACCAACCTGACCGCGACGCCACCGGGTGGGTCGCCTTCTGCGTCGAGGCGCACATCGCCCAGGCACGCCGGCGCCTGACCCAGATCACGGGAGCGGCGGAGCGCTGGGCATATCTCGAAGGGCTCGTGGCGGAGCGCGGCTGGCCCGAGCGCCTCGTGATCGCTCTGGAGCAGGCCCTCCACGGCACCACCGACCGAGCCACCTACAGCGAGGAGGCGGAAGTGTCGGCGGCGACCGCGAGCGCCGACCTCCGTCGGCTGGTCGACGCCGGGCTCCTCGCGCAACGCGGCCGTGGCCGCAACGTCAACTACGTCGCCGACGAGCGCCTGACGGAGGCGAGCGGCCGGCGGAGGAACTGACCACGCCCTCCCTGGCATCCTCGCCGAACTCTCACGGGGCCTTAATGTCCGCGCCCAACGATGGCCGGTGCCATGCCGGCGCTCCGTCGAATCGCGGCGTCGCCATCGTCGCTTGCCCTCTGCGGGATCCTCGTCCTCGGCGCGGTGCTGCGGTTCTCCACCCTCGACCTGCAGAGCTATCGCTACGACGAGGCGGTGACCGTCGGCCGGGTCCTCCACGCCAACTTCTTCGACACCTTCGCCGCGGTTCCGCGCAGCGAGTCGACGCCGCCGCTCTACTACCTGGTCGCCTGGGCCTGGTCGAAGCCGTTCGGCACCGGCGAAGCCTGGATGCGCTCGCTCTCCGCACTCGCCGGGACCGCCTCGATCCTCGTCGTCTGCCTCGCCGCGCGGGCCCTGCCGCTGCCCCGGCGGGCGGCCCTGATCGCCGCCGCGATCGTGGCCGTCAGCCCGGTGCTGATCTGGTTCTCGCAGGACGTGCGGGCCTACGCGCTCGTCTTCCTCCTCGCGGCGCTCTCCTTCCTCTTCTTCGCCCGCGCCCGCCGCAGCGGGGCGGGCCGTGACCTCGCCTGGTGGGGCGCCTGCTCCGCCCTCGCCCTGGCGACGCACTACTTCGCCGGCTTCCTGATCGCACCAGAGGCGGTCCTGCTCCTGCTCGGCCGCAACCGCTGCGGCGCCGCGGCGGCGACCCTGGCGATCGTCGCGATGGGGGCACTCCTGGCGCCGATCGCGCTCGAGCAGTCCGAACACAACCACGCGGGCTGGATCGCCTCGCAGCCGATCGGCGGTCGGCTCGAACGGGCCGGCGCGAAGCTCCTCGGCGGCGACAACGGGGACGAGCACGGCGCGCGACGAGGCGACGGCATGCCCCTCGCGGTGCCGGCGGCGCTCGCCCTCCTCGCCCTGGCGCTCCTGGTCTGGCGCGGGGATCCCGACGAGCGCCACGGCGCCGGCACCGCGGCCCTGGTCGGCGGCGGCGCCGTCGGACTGTCGTTGCTGGCCGCGGCGCTCGGCAAGGATTACTTCGACGGGCGCAACCTGCTGCCCGCCTTCATTCCCTTGCTGATCGTGATCGGCGCCGGCTTCGGGGCGCGGCGGGCCGGGCGGGCGGGCCTCGCGGCGGCCGCCGCATTCTGCCTCTGCTCGCTCTTCTTCACCCTCCAGATCGACCGCCTGCCGCGACTGCAGCGCGAGGACCTCCGCAACGCCGCCGCCCAGGTCGGTCCGCTGGGGCCGACCAAGGTCGTGGTCACCGACCGCTACACCGCGAGCCAACCGCTGCGCTACTACCTCGGTGCCGAACTTGCCGGCAGCGCCCCGCCGCGGCATGAAGGTGGCGCCATCGGCCACTTGGGCGCCGCGCCCTCGACGCCGCCGGTCCGCGAGATCGACCTGGTCGGCTCAGCCGCCGCGGGTCGCCACGCCGCCCATCTGCTGCCCACCGCGTTCCACCTGGTCGGCGCGCAGCCGGTCTCCTACGACTTCACCTTGACCCGCTTCCGCGCCCCCCGCCCCGTGCGCGTGCCGCTTCGCCTGCTCGAGAATGGGGCACTGGTCGGGAGCCGCGGGCGCGCCGCGGTGCTGCTTGCGCCCGGCTCTTCGCCGCCGGGTGGAACGGTTCCAGGGCATTGATGCTCGAGTAGCCGACCAGGTAGATCCAGCGGCCGTCGGAGATCACCGGCGTGTAGGTGCCGGTCCGGTAGCGGAAGACCTGCTTGCCGGTCTTCATGTCGTAGCCATTGGTGGTGCCGTTGGTGAACTCGGCGACGTAGACGATGTTGCCGACCGCCGAGAGCGAGCCGACCACTTCACCGCCCGCCGAGTGCGCCCATCGCGTTTCGCCGTTCTTCGCGTTCAAGGCGTAGACGTTGCCGTCGAAGGAGCCGATGTAGACGGTCGGCGGCGTGTTCGCCGTCGACGCCACGGTCGGGCCGGAGTAGACGTAGCCACCGGTCGAGTGCGTCCAGGCAAGGGTCCCGTCCCGCTGGTCGTAGCTGTAGACACGGCCGTCGTTGTTGCCGGCGTAGACGCGACCGAAGGCGACCGCCGGCGTCGAGTAGAACTCGCCCCCGCTGACCCCGGTGCCGAGCGAGCCGCTCTGCCAGATCAGCTTGCCGTCGGAGGCGCGGACCGCGTTCATGTAGCCGCCGTAATCGCCGACGTAGATGACGCCGTTGCGGTACGCGGGCGCCGCCTTGACCGGACCGCCCAGCTTGGTTTTCCAGCGGATGTTGCCGTTGGCGGTGCTGAGCGAGTACAGGTAATCGTTTTCGCACCCGAAGTAGACGCTCGAGCCGAGCACCAGCGGCGAGGACTCGGCACGGCCCGGGAGCGGGTGGTTCCAGAGGACCTTCCCGGTCGCGGCGTCCATCTTCACGATGTGGCCGGGGATCAGGTTGACGATGTAGAGGCGCCCTTTGTAGTAGGCGGGCGAGGAGGCGTTGAGGTGCCCGATCCGCGTTTCCCAGAGCACCTTGCCGGTTTCGGCGTCGAGGGCGAAGGCGTTGCCGTTGTTGTTGACCGCGTAGAGCCGGCCGTCCGCGTAGACCGGCGGGAACTCGAGCAACGGGCGCTCCGTGTAATGCCAGACGAGCCTGAACGGCGGCCTGATCCCCTGCGCCGGCAGGTAACGGGTCCGCGCCGCATTGAGGCCGAACATCGGCCAGTTGACCAGCTTCGGCTTGCCGTGGACCGGTTTCGGCGGCGGCTTCGGCTTTTCCGGTTCGAAATGGCGGATCGCGGCCTCGTTGTGGACATCGGGGGGTCGCTTCAGCACCTCGTAGCCGACGACGATCGCCGCGATCCCGAGCACCGCCGCCGCGACCAGCCCGATCGCGACCCTCCGGTGCGTGCGCCAGAGCGTTCGCGGGTGGATCAGGAGGTGGGCGGCACGACGGATGCGACCGGACATCATTCGAGCATCCTGAGAGCACCTAAGGAAAGTCTGAGGATCGCCGGCGCGGCCATTCACCTGGGCATACTGGCGACATGACGGAGCTCACCGTCGCCGATCTGGATCGCCCGCGGCCCGGCGGGCCGTCGTGACCACGTTCATGGGGGTCCCGGCCGCCTCGGACGCGCCCGGCGGCGTCACGATCCTCGGCGCCCCGTTCGACTACAGCCCGGACGACCCGGGCCTCGGTCCACATATAGGGCCGGAGGCGATCCGCGCCGCCTCGACCCGGATCCTTCCCGCGCGGATCGACAGCGACCTGGACCCGCTGCGCGAACTCGACGTGCGCGACGGCGGCGACGTGGACGCTCGGCCCGGGGACCCGCCCGGTGGGTCGGCGTCCCTCAGCGACGCGATAACGGCCGTCGTCGCGCGAGGTTCCGTCCCGCTCGTGCTCGGTGGCGACGGCTCCGTCGTCCTGGCGGTCCTCCGGGCGCTGAGCCAAGAGGTCGGGGCGGTTGCCGTCATCCACCTCGACGCCCACACCGACTGCAACCCGCCGGGCGAGGGGATCAACGAGGGCTCGAGCGCCTTCTGGATCGCCGCCGCCGAGGGCCTGGTGGCGCCGACGGCGAGTGTCCACGTCGGCCTCCGCGGCCCCGGCCTCAACGCCAACTCCGTGCGCCTCTGCGAGGAGCTCGGTTATCGCACGGTCGGCATGGACCGGATCGTCGACTCTGGCACCCTCGCGGTCCTCGACCAGATCCGCGAGATCGTCGGCGACCGCCCGACCCACCTCTGCTGGGACCTGGACGCCTTCGATCCCAGCGTCGCCCCCGGCGTCTTCTCCCCGAGCTGGGGCGGCCTCGGCGCCGCGGTCGGCCTGCGCCTGGTCCGCGGCCTGGCGGGCCTACGCCTGGTCGGCGCCGACGTCAACAACCTCGATCCCCCCGCCGACATCAACGGCCTCACCGCCTCCCTCGCCGCCCAACTCGCCTTCGAGCTGCTGTTCTCCCTGCCGCGGTAGGGAGGCCAGGAGCGGCAACCGACACCACGGGCCTCCGCCCAACAAGACCGTCGCCCCGATCACCCCGCGTGCACTTGAGGCCCCCGACCGGCTCAACTCAGTGAGCGTCGAGGGGCCGGCACCCGAGGGGGGGTGAAGCCCGGCGCCCTGAGGACAAGGGACGGAGCCCCTGATGCTGTCGCCCCTCAGCGGGGAAGGGATGGAGCCCCTGAAGCTGTCGCCCGCAGGAAAGGGATGCGGCTGTCTGGAGTTGTCGCCCGGGAGGGGAAGGGATGGGGCCGTCTCGTCCACGGCCCTGGCAGGCTGTGGCCGTGGCCGTGACGGCCGAGGGTGCGGGGGGTGTGGAGGAAGGCCCACGGGAGGCTCACGGGAGCGTCACGGATGTGTGGCCGGGGTCCGACCTTCGTCACAGAGATGCCGGGAGATGCCGGGAACCCCACGCTTCCCCCCGGATCTCTCCACGGTCGGGGATCTCCGTGGAGGATCGCCGTTGCAGGTCGACGGCAGGTCGACGCCCGTCCCGGCGACCCTCCCTTCGGGCCCGCCCCCACCGTCCGGGGATCTCCGTGGTTCGAAATGGTCGCCATACGCCCATTTCGAACCACGGAGGCGTCGGGGAGCCCACGCCTGCTCCCGGGTCCCTCCGCCGTTCAGGGATCCCCGCGGATGATCTCGGGTGCCGGGCACCCGAGATCCGCCACGCGTGCCTCATCCTCGGGGATACCCGTCACGGAGGTCCGACCCTCCTCCCGTCCCTGTGTCGTCTTTCCCACGAACCCCTCCCGTCCCCGTGTCGTCTTCCCCCACGGACCCCTCCCGTCCCCGTGCCCTCCTCCCCACGAATCCTCCCGACCCCGTGCCCTCTCTCCCACGAACCCCTCCCGTCCCGGGCGCCTCGTGGCGCCCAGTCACAGCCTGCCGGGAGCGCCATGAGGCGCCCGGGAGGCAGCCCGGACGGGTGCGGGGGTCGGGGTCGGGCGGCAACTCGGTCGGGCGGGCCGGCCGGCCGCCGCGGCCTGGGACGCGCCCTCCGCACCTCGGACCGCAACGGCCCCGAACCACGTCCGTCTTCCGTCACACC